>NZ_JBHSKO010000023.1:0-142038 GCF_042657305.1 Pseudonocardia zijingensis
TCGAGTCGTACTTGAGCAGCCCGGCCAGCGTGGCGTTGTCGGTGATGTCGTTCACCGCCACGATCTCGATGTCGGTGGAGCCCGCCGCCCGCTGCGCGTCCACCGCCCGCCAGAAGTTGCGGCCGATGCGACCGAACCCGTTCACGCCCACCCGCACGGTCATGTGCGCGCCTCCTGTCACCGCTCTCGCGTGTCTGGAACCGCCGTCAACCCTAGTCGGCGGGCTCGCGCTCGGGGCGGCGAGGCCCTGTATCGATTCCGGTGACTACGGACGGCGCGCGACCAGCTCTCCCTTGCCCACGGCGATCGTGGCGACGGCGGTCAGATCGCGCCGGCACAGGGCCTCCAGGGGCGCGATCTCACCCGGGTGGGACAGCGCGTTGTCCGCCACGAGCAGCCCGCCCGCGCGCAGCACGCGCACCGGGTGCGGCCACCACGACGGGTACTCGGTGCGCTCCGCGTCGAGGAAGAGCAGGTCGACCTCGCCGTCGCCCAGCTCGGCCAGGGCCGCACCCCCGTCGACCGGACGCAGCTCGGCGTACCCGGACAGGCCCGCCTCGGCCAGGTTCGCGGCGGCGGCGCGCTGAGCCTCGGCGTCCGGGTCGACGCTGACGACCCGCCCGCCGGTCGCGCGCACCGCATCCGCGAGCCAGAGCGTGGACACGCCGCGGGACGTGCCCACCTCGACCACGGTGCGGGCACCGACCGCCTGGACGAGGAACCACAGGAACCGGCCGGCATCCGGTTCGAGCACCCGCCACCGGTCGAGCCGGTCCTCCTGCGCGGCGTCGTGCCGCGCCGCCGCGTCCCCCACCCGGTCGATCACCGCCCGAACCGCGTCATCCACGCCGGGATCGTGCCAGAGCCGTGTGCGCCGTCTTGGCTCTGCACCGCATCGCAGAGCAGGATGCAGGCATGCCCGCCGCGGATCCCCCGGGGCAGCGCTACGTCGAGCGGCTGCCCGTGCCCGCGCTGGCCGACGTCGTCGCGACGGTGTGGCTCCAGGAGGTCGCCGCGGGCGCCCCCGCCCAGCCGCACCGGAACCTGCCGCACGGCGGCGCCGAGATCGTCTGCACCCTCGGCGGGGCACCCTGCATCACGGGACCGCGGACCACCGCGCTCACCGAGGTGCTCGCGCCCGGCACCACCGTCGTCGGGGTGCGGCTGCGCCCCGGGGCCGCCGCGCTGCTGGGCGTCCCGCCGGCGGAGCTGGTGGACCGCACGGTGCCGGTCGACGCGCTGTGGGGCCGGGCGGGCACGGTCCTCACCGGCCGGGTGGACGCGGCCGGTTCCCCCGGCGTGGCGCTCGCCGCCCTCCAGCACGCCGTGCTCGCCCGCCGGTCCGACGCGGACCCGGACCCGCTCGTCGGCGAGGCCGTGCGATTGCTGGCGCCCGGGCGAGACGCGGGCGTCGCCGCGCTCCCCCGTCTCCTGTCGGTCTCGGAACGCACGCTGCGGCGGCGCTGCCAGGCCGCCACCGGCGTCGGCCTCAAGGCGCTGCACCGCACGCTGCGCTTCCAGGGCTTCCTCGCGATGGCCCAGGAGGCGTTCGCCGCCGGGCGCACGCCCGACGGGCTCGCCGGGCTCGCGGTCCGGGCCGGTTACGCCGACCAGGCCCACCTCACCCGCGAGTGCGTGCGGCTCGCCGGCACGACCCCGCGCGCGTTCCTCGCGGAGAGCGCGCAGGCCTGCGCGTGCGGGCACGACCACGCCGCCTCCTACCAGCAGGCGCTGCCCGGCGCGGCCCAGGCCACCACCCCGGTGGCCTCCTGACCCCCGGCCCCGGAGGAGATCCGTGTCCCGACTGGTGCTCTACATGTCCATGTCGCTCGACGGGTTCATCGCGGGCCCCGACGACCGCCCGGGCCAGGAGCTGGGCCGTGACGGCGGCCGGTTGTTCAACTGGCTGGACCACCGGTTGTCCGACGGGCCGGACGGGCAGGTCTTCCAGGAGGCGCTCGCCACCCGCGCGGTGGTCTCCGGGCGGCGCACGTTCGAGCTGGCCGGGCGCTGGCAGGGCGACCACCACGACGGCGTCCCGATCTTCGTCCTCACCCACCACGCCGACGACGGCGACGTGCCGCCGGGCAGCGCGCGGTTCGTCACCGACGTCGTGGAGTGCGCACGGCTGGCCCGCTCCGCGGCGGACGGCGGCACCGTTCTCGTGCACGGCGCCGGTGCGGCGCAGGCCCTGCTACGGGCCGGTGAGCTCGACGAGCTGGAGATCCACCTCGTGCCGGTCCTGCTCGGCGGCGGCAGGCGCCTGTTCGACGCGCTCGGCCGCGTCGAGCTCGAACCGGTCCGGACGCTCCAGGGCCGGGACGCCACCCACCTGCACTACCGCGTGCGGAAGCCGGCATGACCGGCATGCTGCCGTTCGACGAGGCCGGCGCGCGGCGGCTCGAGGCCGTCTACACCACGCCCGACGTCATCGGCCAGCGCCGCGAGGTGCGGCGCCTGCTCGCCCTGCAGCCCGGGGAGCACGTCGTGGACATCGGTGCCGGCCCCGGTCTGCTCGCCGTCGAGATGGCGGCCGAGGTGGGCCCGGACGGGCGCGTGCACGCCGTCGAGCCCGGCGAGAGCATGCGTGCGCTCGCCGCCGCGCGCCAGCGACCGCCGGACGCCGCGACCGTGGAGATCTCCCCCGGCTCGGCCGACGCGCTCCCGCTCCCGGACGCGAGCGTCGACGCCGCGGTCTGCACCCAGGTGCTCGAGTACGTCCCCGACGTGCCCGGCGCGCTGGCCGAGATCCACCGCGTGCTGCGGCCCGGTGGGCGGGTTCTCGTGCTGGACACCGACTGGGACTCGATCGTCTGGCACTCCCGCGACCCCGCCCGCACCGCCCGGATCCTGGCCGCGTGGGACGAGCACCTCGCCGACCCGCACCTGCCCCGCACCCTCGGCCCGGCGCTGCGCGCTGCGGGGTTCGCCGACGTCCGCGCCGAGGTGCTCCCCCTGCTCAACGTCGGGTACGACCCGCACACCTACAGCGCGATGAACGCCGGGACGATCGCCGGCTACCTCGAGGGCAGGCCCGGCACCGACACGGCCGACGTGCGGGCCTGGCTGGACGACGTCACCTCGATGGGCGACGCCGCCTTCTTCAGCCTCAACCGCTACGTCTTCCTGGCCAGGCGGCCGGTCACGCCTCTTCCAGCATCTCCGGGGTGACCGCGGAGTCGGTGTCGGGGATGCCGAGGTCGGCGGCGCGCTTGTCGGCCATGTGCAGCAGGCGGCGGATGCGGCCCGCGACGGCGTCCTTCGTCATCGGCGGGTCGGCGAGCTGGCCCAGCTCCTCCAGCGATGCCTGGGTGTGCTCGACCCGCAGCTTGCCCGCGGCCAGCAGGTGGCCCGGAACGTCGTCGCCGAGGATCTCCAGCGCCCGCTGCACGCGCGCCGCGGCGGCAACGGCCGCCCTCGCCGAGCGGCGCAGGTTGGCGTCGTCGAAGTTGGCGAGCCGGTTGGCGGTGGCCCGCACCTCGCGGCGCATCCGCCGCTCCTCCCACGCCAGCACGCTGTCGTGCCCGCCCATCCGGGTGAGCAGCGCGCTGATCGCGTCGCCGTCGCGCACGACCACCCGGTCGGCGCCCCGGACCTCACGCCACTTCGCGGTGACGCCGAGCCGGCGCGCCGCCCCGACCAGCGCCATCGCCGCCTCCTGACCGGGGCATGTGACCTCCAGCGCCGAGCTGCGGCCGGGCTCGGTGAGCGAGCCGTGCGCGAGGAACGCACCGCGCCACGCCGCCTCCGCGTCGCACACCCCACCGGACACCACGGGCGGGGGCAGGCCGCGCACCGGCCGGCCGCGGACGTCCAGCAGCCCGGTCTGGCGCGCGAGACCCTCGCCGTCGCGCACCACCCGCAGCACGTACCGCGCGCCGCGGCGCAGCCCGCCCGCGCTGATCACGTGCGCCTCGCAGGTGTGCCCGTAGAGGTCGTGGATCTCGCGGCGCAGCCGCCGCGCCACCGAACCGGTGTCGACCTCGGCCTCCACCACCACGCGCCCGCCGACGATGTGCAACCCGCCCGCGAAGCGCAGCAGCGCCGCGACCTCCGCCCGACGGCAGCACGGCTTCGTGACGACGAGCCTCGACAGCTCGTCCTTGACCGCGGCGGTCATCGCCATGGGTTCGCCCTCCTCGTTTCCTGCCCCCCGGGTACGGACCCGTGCGGAGCGGGCCCGGTGTGCGCATCGGGCCCGGTGTGCGTATCCGGCTCCGTGGCGCCCCCAGCGGGGTGCTGCACGGTGCCGAGTTCCGCCAGCACGACGCCGAGGGCGTCGGCCAGCGCGGCGGGGTCGTGGCGCGGCACCGCGGGATCGGCCGCGGCGACCGGCGCCAGGTGGACCCTGCCTCCGGGGGCGAGCATGGCTGCGGCCGTCTGCCGCAACCGCTCGGGCACCGGGACGGCGGCGACGTCGGCGATCACCGCGTCGACCCGCAGCTCCGGGGCGTGCTGCGAGAGTACGGCGAGGTGCTGCTCGGGGGAGAACCCGGCGGTCTCCCCCGGTTCGGGGGCCAGGTTCAGCACGACGATGCGCCGCGCAGGCGACGTGATCAGCGCTTCTCGCAGTTCCGGCACCAGGAGGTGGGGGATCACGCTGGTGAACCAGGACCCCGGACCGAGCAGTAGAACGTCCGCGGCTTTCACCGCATCGAGTGCCTCCGCGCACGCCCGCGGCCGGTCCGGGCGCAGCCACACCCGCTGCACGCGGCCCGGGGTGGACGCCACCGCGACCTGCCCGCGGATGAGCGCGCCGTTGGATCCGAGGCCGGTGACCTCGGCCTCGATGTCGAGGGGGTCGCAGCTCATGGGCAGCACCCGGCCGCGCAGCCCCAGCAACGCCCCCATCTCGTCGAGGGCGGCGACCGGGTCGCCGAGCACCTCCATCAGCCCCGCGAGCAGCAGGTTGCCGACCGCGTGCCCGGCGAGCGCGCCGGTGCCGCCGAAGCGGTGCTGCACGAGCTGCCCCCACCGGCGCCCCGAGTCGTCGTCGGCGGCCAGCGCGGCGAGCGCCATCCGCAGGTCACCGGGCGGGAGCAGCCCCAGCTCCCGCCGCAGCCGCCCGGACGAGCCGCCGTCGTCGGCGACCGTGACCACGGCCGTGACGTCGTCGGTGAGCCTCCGCAACGCCGACAGCGTGGCGTGCAGGCCGTGCCCGCCGCCCAGCGCCACCGCCGACCCCGTGCGCGCCCCGGGGCGCGGCCCGGTCATTCGCGCCCCAGGTCGCGGTGGGTCACGTTCACCGTGATCCCCTCCGAGTCGGCGAGCCGCCGCGCCATCTCCTCGCTGATCGCCACGCTGCGGTGCTTGCCGCCGGTGCACCCCACGGCCACCGTGAGGTAGCGCTTGCCCTCGCGCCGGTACCCGGCGCCGACCAGCCGCAGCAGCTCCAGGTAGCGGCTGATGAACTCCTCGGCGCCGTCCTGGCTGAGTACGTAGTCACGCACCTGCTCGTCGCGGCCGGTCCAGTCGCGCAGCTCGGGGATCCAGTACGGGTTGGGCAGGAACCGGACGTCCACGACGAGGTCGGAGTCCATCGGCAGCCCGTACTTGAAGCCGAACGACACCAGCGTGACCCGCGTGACCTGCGCGGTCTCGGTGCCGAACGCGCGCTCGAGCGTGGCGCGCAGCTGCGGCACGGCCACGGTGGAGGTGTCGACCACCAGGTCGGCGTTCTCCCGCAGCGGGGTGAGCAGCTCGCGCTCGGCGGCGATGCCGTCCACCAGTCGGCCGTCGCCCTGCAGCGGGTGGCTGCGGCGCACCTGCTCGAACCGGCGCACCAGCACCGCGTCGGACGCCTCCAGGAACAGCAGCCGCGGTTTGTAGCCGCGGGCGTCCAGGTCCTTGATGACCGCGCCGAGGTCGGCGGTGAACGCGCGGCTGCGCACGTCCATGACCACCGCGATGCGCGTGATCTCGCCGCGGGCACGCGCGCCCAGGTCGACCATCGTGGCGATCAGTTCCGGGGGGAGGTTGTCGACGACGAACCAGCCCAGGTCCTCCAGCACCTTCGCCGCGGTGCTGCGGCCCGCCCCGGACAGCCCGCTGACCAGCGTGACCTCGATGCCCGGCGGCTCCGAGCCCGCGATCACACCGCCCCGCGCGCCCCGGCTCGCCGTGTCGTCCCCCGCAGCGCCGTGCGTCACCGATCCCCCAGTCACCGGACCTCCTGCCCGGCCGTGGCCGGTTCCTCGTCCGCCCGGCCGTTCAACGCCCCGAGCACCGCCGCCGCCGTGCGCGGGCCGAACCCGGGCAGGGCTGCGATCTCGTCCACACCCGCGGCCTTGATCTTGCGCAACGACCCGAAGTGCTTCAGCAGCGCCGCACGGCGGGCCGGGCCGAGCCCGGGCACGCCGTCGAGCTCGGAAGCCACCATGCTCTGCGAACGACGCTGCCGGTGGTAGGTGATGGCGAACCGGTGCGCCTCGTCGCGGACGCGCTGCAGCAGGTAGAGGCCCTCGCTGGTGCGCGAGAGGATCACCGGGTCGGGTTCCGCGGGCACCCACACCTCCTCCAACCGCTTCGCCAGCCCGCAGACCGCGACGTCGGTGACGCCGAGTTCGGCGAGCACGTCGGCCGCGGCCTCCACCTGCGGCTGGCCACCGTCGACGACCAGCAGGTTCGGCGGGTAGGCGAACTTGCGGGGGCGACCGGTCTCGGGGTCGATCCCCGGGCGGTGATCGGCCGGATCGGAAGCGTTGACCTCACCGGACTCGCCGGGGGCGGCGTCACCGTTACCGTCACCGGAGGTCTCGGCGAGGTAGCGGCGGAAGCGGCGGCGCACCACCTCGGCGATCGCCGCGACGTCACCGCCCTCGGCCCCGCCGCGGATCTCGAACCGGCGGTACTCCGACTTGCGGGCCAGCCCGTCCTCGAACACCACCAGCGAGGCCACGACGTTGCTGCCCTGCACGTGGCTCACGTCGACGCACTCGATGCGCAGCGGCGCACTGTCGAGCCCGAGCGCGTCCTGGATCTCCTGGAGCGCGGCCGAGCGCGCCGTCAGGTCGCCCGCCCGCCGCAGCTTGTGCTGGGTGAACGCCTCCGCAGCGTTGCGCGCCACCGTGTCGGCGAGCGCACGCTTGTCGCCGCGCTGGGGCACCCGCAGCCGCACCCGCGACCCGCGCAGCCCCGACAGCCACTCGGTGATCGACTCCGCATCGCCGGGCAGCTCGGGCACGAGGATCTCGCGCGGCACCGGCTGCGTGGCGTCGTCCGCGGAGCCGGCCAGGGCGGCCTGCTCGCCGTAGAACTGGGTGAGGAAACGCTCCACCAGCTGCGCGGTGTCGGTGGGTTCCACCTTGTCGATCACCCACCCGCGCTGGCCGCGCACCCGCCCGCCGCGCACGTGGAACACCTGCACCGCGGCCTCGAGCTCGTCCTCGGCGAAGGCGACGACGTCGGCGTCGGTGCCGTCGCCCAGCACCACGGCCTGCTTCTCCATGGCCCGGCGCAGCGCGCCGATGTCGTCACGCAGCCGCGCGGCCCGCTCGAACTCCAGCTGCTCGGACGCCTCGGCCATCTTGCGCTCCAGCTGGCGCACCAGGTGGTCGGTGCGGCCGGACAGGAAGTCGCAGAAGTCCTCGACGATCGCCCGGTGCTCGTCGGCGTCGACCCGCCCGACGCACGGCGCCGAGCACTTGTCGATGTAGCCCAGCAGGCAGGGCCGCCCGATCTGGCCGTGGCGCTTGAACACCCCGCCGCTGCACGTGCGGGCCGGGAACACCCGCAGCAGCAGGTCGAGCGTCTCCCGGATGGCCCACGCGTGGGCGTAGGGCCCGAAGTACCGCACACCCTTGCGCCGCGGCCCGCGGTAGACGTGCAGCCGCGGGAACTCCTCGTTCATCGTGGCCGCGAGCACCGGGTAGGTCTTGTCGTCGCGGTAGCGGACGTTGAACCGCGGGTCGAACTCCTTGATCCAGTTGTACTCGAGCTGCAGCGCCTCGACCTCGGTGGTGACCACCGTCCACTCGACCCCGGCCGCGGTGGTGACCATCTGGCGGGTGCGCGGGTGCAACCCCGTGATGTCGGCGAAGTAGGAGTTCAGCCGCTGCCGCAGGCTCTTGGCCTTGCCGACGTAGATCACGCGCCCGTGCGGGTCGGAGAACCGGTACACGCCGGGCGCCTCCGGGATGGAACCGGGCGCCGGACGGTACCGGGAAGGGTCGTTCGAGGCGGGATCGCGCATGGCTCCTCCAGGGTAGGACCGCGGCGCGACACGCCCGGGCGGGCCCGCCCTCCCGGCGCGTCGCGGCCGTGGTGTAGGCGCCGACCGGAACTGTCGCCGCCCCGTGATTACATCTCCCCCATACGAACACCCGTTCGATCCGGGAGGTCCTCATGATCACTGAAGCGCCGGGCACCGCCAAGCTCGCCACCGTCCGCAAGCTGCTCGCCAAGGCCGAGCGCGCCGCCACCCCGGCCGAGGCCGAGGTCTACACGGCCAAGGCCGTCGAGCTGATGGCGCGCCACGGCATCGACGCCGCGCTGCTCGCCACCGCCGAGCCCGGGCGCGACGGCATCGGCCCGATGCGCATCGCGATGCAGGATCCCTACAGCGCCGGCAAGGCCCGCCTCCTGGGCTGGACGGCCGCGGCACTGCGCTGCCGGTGGGTGCTGCACGGGGCGTGGGGCGGCAAGGTCGCCGCCGTCACGGTGTTCGGCCACGCATCCGACCGCGAACGCGTGGAGGTGCTCTACACCTCGCTCCTCCTGCAGGCCACCACGCAGCTCGTCCGGGTGCGACCACCCCGGCCCGGCGAGTCGGTGGCCGCCTACCGGCGCTCATGGCTCGAGGGCTTCGCCGCGCAGGTCCACCGCCGCCTCGTCGAGGCCGAGGAGCGGGCCGCGCAGGCCCGCGCCGAACCCGCAGGTCCGCACCACCCCGGCGTCGCCCTGGTGCTCGCCGACCGCCGCCGCCGCGTCGACGAGGAGTTCGCCTCCACCTACCCGCGCCTGGCCACGCTGCGGCCCAGCGTCCTGTCCGGGTCCGGCCGCGCGGCCGGCGCCCTCGCGGGGCAGCGGGCAGACCTCGGCGGTGGCAGGCTCGCGACGGGCAGGCGGCAGGCGCTCGGGGCATGAGAGCACGCGGGTGTCGGTGCTGTCGGTGAGCAGCGCGAGCCGTACGCCAGGTCGCTCACCACGACCGCTGCGTACTGCTGACCTTCAACATCCGGGACGAGCCGTACGGCAGGGCTCCGCCACGACTGTGAAGTACGGCTCGCCCGGGCTCACGGCGACACGTCAACCCGCCCCACAGCCGGTCGCGCAGGCCCAGCGGCAGCCCTCGGCGCCGAGCCGTACACCAGAGCGGCCACCACCACTGCCACGTGCTGCTGACCATCGAGATTCGGCACGAGCCGCACGGTACGGCTTTCCCACGACCGTGGCGTACGGCTCGTCCCGGCCGTCGTCCTGTCGCGGGCGGTCGAGGCCTCGGCGGCATGCGCCGGCCCAGCAAAACCGGCGGCAGCGCCCCACCGCCGGCTCACCCGATCGCACGTGCGACCCGCGCGCCGCCCGTCCGAGCCGTACACCGATGCGGCCACCACCACCGCCGCGTGCTGCTGACCATCGACATCCGGCACGAGCCGCACGGCACGGCTCCGCCACAACCGTGGAGTACGGCTCGCGCAGGCTGGCGACAGCACGTCACCCGCCGCACAGCCGGCCGGGGACGCCCAGCGGCAGCCGCCGGCGCCGAGCCGTGCACCAGCGTGGCCACCACGACCGCGGCGTGCTGCTGACCTTCGGAGACCCGAGCCGGCCGCGCATCGGCCACGACCGGGACGTACGGCTCGCGCGGATCACCGACCCCGCGGCCCGGGGACCCGCGCCGAGCCGCACACGATGGCACCCACCACCACCAGGGCGTACGACTCGTGGCCCAGGCGTCGGGCGGGAGGCACGTGCCCCAAACCGACAGCCTCCCGGGCCCGAGCCGCACATCAACGCGGTCACCACAACGCCGGGGTACTGCTGACCTTCCGGGGATCAGGGTGAGCCGCACACCAGCGCGGTCACAACGACCAGGGCGTACGGCTCGCGGGGAGCAGCCTGGTCAGACCGGCAGGGCGATGAGCCGCTCCACCACCGCGTCGAGCCGCTCGGCCACCACGTGGGGGCGCTCCACCACGTCGGGCACCGCGCCCTCCAGGCGCGTGGCGAGGCCGCCGATCAGCCCGGCGCGCACGGCGCCGTGCACGTCCCAGGAGTGGGCGGCCACCAGGGCCACCTTCTCCGGCGGCAGCTCCACGCGCTGGCAGGCCCAGTGGTAGACGCGGGCGGGCGGCTTGAACGACCCGATCTGCTCGGTGGAGAACACGTCGCGCAGGTAGGTGCGCAGGCCCGCGCCGTCGAGCGCGTCGCAGGCCGCCGACTCCGTGCCGTGGGTGAAGCCGAACGCGGGGATCCGCGCGCGGGCCAGCGCCATCAGCGCCGGCTCGACGTCCGGGTGCGGCGGCAGCTCGCGGAACCCGGCGATCACGTGCTCCACCGCCTCGTCGGACAGGGTGTGGCCGGTGGTGGTGCGCAGCGCGGCGCGGGCCACCTCACCGAACGGGCGCACGGCACCGGCGAGGGTGTGGGCCATGCCGTCACGCAGCGTGCTGGCGAAGAAGAGCGCGCATTCGTGCTCGGGGCGCCCCACGTCCACGAAGCGCGAGCGCAGGGCATCGACCTGCAGCATCGTCTCGAACACGTCGAACAGCACGGCGCGAGGCCGGCGACCGGGAGCACGCACCCCGGTGGTGGCGACCGCACCCGACGTGATCGTCATCGGATCCTCCCCTGGCTTGCTCCGGCGGACACCCGTCCGGGCGAAGATCGTCGCTCAGCGCAACGGGGTGTCGCGATTCGGCAGCGTTGAGTAGCGCCGAACGGCTCGCAGCACGCGCCGAACGCGCAGCGCCCGCAGTGGTGCGAGAGCGTACCCCGGGTAGCTCGCCAGCCAGGTCGCGCTCCCGAGGCTCACCGCGTCGGCGCCCGCCCAGAAGTACTCGCGGCAGTCGTCCACGGTGCGGATGCCGCCGGTGCCGATGATCGGGAGCGTGACGCCCGCGTCGCGCAGCTCGCTCACCACGCGCAGGGCGATCGGCTTGATCGCGCGGCCGGACAGCCCTCCGTAGCGGTTGGCGAGCCAGGGGCGGCCGGTGCGCGGGTCGAGCCGCAGCGCCTTGACGGTGTTGATCGCCGTGAGCGCCGACACGCCGGCCCGCTGCGCCTGTTGGGCGTTGCGCAGGTAGTCGTAGTCCGGCGAGAGCTTGAGGATCACCGGGTGGTTGCTGCGGGGCACGGCCTGGTCGAGCACGTCCTGCAGGATCGTGGTGAAGTCGAAGTTGACGTTGTGGCAGCTCACGTTGAACTCGACGGCGGCGATGTCGCCGGCCGGCACCGCGGCGTTCACGCGGTCCACGAGCGTCACGAACTCCTCGGCGGAGAACCCGCCGAGGGAGATGATCGTGCGCTGGTCGCGGGTGCGGGGGTAGTAGTCGCGCAGGTAGGCCTCGATGCCGACGTTGCACCAGCCGAAGGCGTTGAGGAAGCCGCTGTCGGTGCCGCGCAGCACGGTGCCGTAGCGCCGCAGGAGCCCGGGCAGCTCCGCGGGCGACCAGTCGTCGCGGGTGGTGAAGTGCCCCTCCCGCGGCTCGACCGTGAGCGTGCGGGTGGTGACGGCCCCGAACTCCTCCAGCGGTACGAAGAGGGACACCGGGCTCATGCCGTAAGGCATGAGCGGGTTGTTGGCCACGCCGTACCCGAGCAGGCTCGACGAGGTGACCAGGCGGTTGCGGAGCACGATGTCGCCCAACCGGACACCGTCGGCGTCCGATGCGGCCGGGGCGGGAGGGGAACTCGTCTCGCGGGAGCGCAGCACGGCTCTGATGCTACGTGCGACCTGCGGCGTCAGGACGACGACCGGTGGCGGGCGTGCAGCGCGCGCACCTTGGCGATGGCCTCCACCGCCCGCTCGCCGTCGACGGCCTGGATGGCCAGCACCGGCAGGTACTCGTCGTCGGGCAGGTCCAGGCGGGCCCAGGAGGCGCCGTCGGGGAACGCCACCCGCTCCACGAGCGACCACGGCAGGTACCGGGTGAGCAGGATGTTGCGCACCTCGATGCCCTCTGTGTCGGCGCGCACCCGCGGGCGGGCCACCAGCAGCAGGCCACCGGCGATGAACAGCCCGAGCAGCACCAGCGCCACCTGGTCGGCGAATCGGAAGAACACCCCGGTCTGGACGGTGCGCAGCACCACGGCGATCGCGACGAAGAGGCCCACGATCAGCACCGCGCCCGTGACGGCGGCGATCAGCACCTTGCGGGGGCGCACCACCACGACGTCCTGTTCCGGGGCGGACACGGCGCCCACCGTACCGTTCTGCCCGCTCACCGCCCGGCCCTCAGGTCACGCAGCACGAGCGCGGTGCGCAGCGCCGCGACGCAGGCCTCCTCGCCCTTGTCCTCGGCCGAGCCGGGGGCACCGGAGCGGTCGACGGCCTGCTCGCGCGTGTCGCAGGTGAGCACGCCGTTGCCCACCGGGGTGCGCTCGTCGAGCGCCACCCGGGTGAGGCCGGCCGTGACCGCGTCGCACACGTACTCGAAGTGCGGGGTGCCACCCCGGATCACCACGCCCAGCGCCACCACGGCGTCGTGGCTCCCGGCGAGCTGCTGGCACACCACGGGCAGCTCCACCGTGCCCGGCACCCGCACCACCGTGGGCGTCTCCACGCCCGCGCGCTCCGCGGTGGCGAGCGCGCGCTCCAGGAGCACGTCCACGATGTCCGCGTGCCACGTGGTGGCCGCGACGGCCACCCGCAGCCCCGCCGCGTCGGGCACCTCCGCCGCCGGACGGCCCTCGCCGCTCATCGATCCCCTCCAGAGTTCAGGAGCCGGTGCTGTCCGCCAGCACGTCGCCCAGATCGGGGAGATCATGCCCCATGCGGTCGCGCTTGGTGCGCAGGTACCGCAGGTTCTCCCGGTGGGCGCGCACCGGCAGCGGCACCCGGCCGGTGATCGTGAGGCCGTAGCCCTCGAGCCCGGCCCGCTTGTCGGGGTTGTTGGTGAGCAGGCGCATGGACTTGATGCCGAGGTCGGCGAGGATCTGCGCGCCGGTGCCGTAGTCGCGGGCGTCGGCGGGCAGCCCGAGCGCGAGGTTGGCGTCGACGGTGTCGGCGCCGGCCTCCTGCAGCTGGTAGGCCTGCAGCTTGTGCAGCAGGCCGATCCCCCGGCCCTCGTGCCCGCGCATGTACAGCACCACCCCGCGGCCCTCGGCGGCCACCGCGGCGAGCGCGGCGTCGAGCTGTGGGCCGCAGTCGCAGCGCAGCGAGCCCATGACGTCGCCGGTGAGGCACTCGGAGTGCACGCGCACCAGCACGTCCTCGCCGTCGCCCTCCGGGGTGGCGACGTCGCCGCGGACCATCGCGATGTGCTCGATGCCGTCGAGCAGGGAGTCGTAGCCGTAGGCGATGAAGTCGCCGTGGTCGGTGGGGATGCGGGCCTGCGCCACGCGCACCACGTGCTTCTCGAAGCGGCGCCGGTAGGCGATCAGGTCGGCGATCGTGATCAGGGTGAGGTCGTGGTCGGAGGCGAACACGGCCAGCTCGTCGCCCCGTGCCATGTCGCCGTCGTCCTTCTGGGACACGATCTCGCAGAGCGCGCCCGCCTGGGCCAGCCCGGCGAGCCGGGCGAGGTCGACGGCCGCCTCGGTGTGGCCCGGGCGGCGCAGCACGCCGCCCTCGCGAGCGCGCAGGGGCAGCACGTGGCCGGGGCGCACCAGGTCGGTGGCCTCGGTCTCGGACCCCGCGAGCAGCCGGATGGTGTGGGCCCGGTCGGCCGCGGAGATGCCGGTGGTGATGCCGGTGCGCGCGTCGACGGTGACCGTGAACGCGGTGCGGAAGCTGTCGGCGTTGGTGTGGTGCATGGGCGGGAGGTCCAGCCGGTCGCACTCCGCCTCGGTGAGCGCCACGCAGATGTACCCGGAGGTGTAACGCACCATGAACGACACGAGCTCCGGTGTGGCCATCTCGGCCGCGAAGATCAGGTCGCCCTCGTTCTCGCGGTCCTCGTCGTCGACCACGACGATCGGCTTGCCGGCCTTCAGATCGGCGATCGCGCGCTCGATCGTCTCGAAACCGGCGGTCGTGACCGGCTGCGCCGACCCGTCCTCCGCACCTGCACTCATCGGGCCCCGGCCTCCTCGTGCGCCGACGGGGCCCTGCCGTACCCCGCCGTCAACCGCTCGACGTACTTCGCCACCACGTCGACCTCCAGGTTCACGGTATCCCCGGGCTGCCGGATTCCGAGTGTGGTGTGCGACAACGTCGTAGGGATGAGCGCCACAGTGAACGTGTCGGCCGTCACGCCCGCGACGGTGAGCGAGACGCCGTCGACGGTGATGGAGCCCTTCTCCACGACGTAGCGGGCGAGGTCGGGCGCGAGGCTGAAGCGCAGCTCGTCCGTGCGCTCACCGGGGGTGCGCGACAGCAGCGTGGCCACGCCGTCGACGTGCCCCTGCACGATGTGGCCGCCCAGCCTCCCGTTCACCGGCACCGCCCGCTCCAGGTTCACCCGGGTGCCCGCCACCACGGCCGAGAGGCTCGAGCGCTTGAGCGTCTCGGGCACCAGCTCGACGGAGAACGTGCCGTCCGTGCTGCCGTCCGGGTCGATGACCGTGAGGCACACCCCGTTGACGGCGATCGAGTCGCCGTGGTGCGCGTCGGAGGTGACCGTGCGCCCGCGCACGGTGAACCGCACGACGTCCGCGTCCTCCCGCACCTCGACCACCTCGCCGATCTCCTCGACGATCCCCGTGAACATCCCCGCCATCCCCTTTCCCACCCGGCCGCCTTCCGCACTGCCGGGTGCAACCCGCCGGGCGGGCCGTTCGTTCCTGGTCAGGCCCACCGGTGCGCCGAGGCGCGCCGCGCCTGCTCGCGCAGCGCCGCCACCGCGCGCGCCGGGTCGTCGGCGCCGTACACGGCCGACCCCGCCACGAAGCAGTCGACGCCCGCCTCCGCGGCGACCTCGATCGTGTCGGCGTTGATGCCGCCGTCGATCTCGACGAGCACCGTGAGGTGGCCGGTGTCGACGAGGCGCCGTGCCGTGCGCACCTTCTCCAGGACCTCGGGCATGAACTCCTGCCCGCCGAATCCGGGCTCGACGCTCATGACGAGCAGGGTGTCGTAGTGGCGCAGCGTCTCCAGGTGCGGCTCGAGCGGCGTGCCCGGCTTGACCGACAGGCCGGCCCGGGCGCCCGCGGCGCGCAGGTCCTTCGCCAGCGCCACCGGCTCCCGCGACGCCTCCACGTGCACGGTGACGTTGTGGGCGCCCGCCTCGGCGTAGCCGACGGCCCACCGCTCCGGGTCCTCGATCATGAGGTGGCAGTCGAGCGGCACGTCGGTGGCCTTGCGCAGTGCCTGCACCACGGGCAGGCCCAGCGTGAGGTTGGGCACGAAGTGGGCGTCCATCACGTCGACGTGCAGCCAGTCGGCGCCGTGCCCGGGCGGCCCGGCCACGGCGGCGGCCTCGTCGGCGAGCCGCGCGAAGTCGGCCGCGAGGATGCTCGGCGCGATCATGGGTTGCACCCCAGGAGGGTACGCCGCGGGCGCGCCCGGCCTCAGGCCGACGGCGGGGTCACCGCCACCACGTACCGCGCCACCTCCTCGTGGGGGTTGACGAACCGGTGCGGGATCATCGAGTCGAAGTGGCAGCTGTCGCCCGCGTCGAGGTCGTAGACGTCCTTGCCCGCTTCGACGCGCAACCGCCCGGACAGCACCAGCACGCACTCCTCCGAGGCGTGGGACCGGCGTTCCCCCGAGGACACGGCACCGGGCTCGATGGCGGCCTCGAGCACCTCGAGCTTCCCGCCGAGCCGCGACACCTGCGAGTAGACGATCTGCCCGCGGGGGGAGGACACGCGGCGCCGCTCGTCCTTGCGCACCACCGTGACCGGGTCCGGCTCGTCCTCGCGGAACAGGTCGAACAGCGGTACGCCGAACGCGTCGGAGATGCGGCGCAGTGTCTCCAGGCTCGGATCGGTGATGCCCCGCTCCACCTGGCTGATCATGCCGACCGACAGCCGGGTGAGGCCGGCGAGCTGGTGGAGGGTGAGGCCCTTCTGCTGCCGCAGCTCCCGGATCCGGGCCAGCGTCATGGCGGTCATTATGCCGCCGCGGTCATGCCGAGCGGGCCGGCGCCGGCGCCGGCGACATGCCGACCGCCACGGCGGCATCGGACGGCGGGGCCGTGAGCAGGCTCACCCCGACCGCCAGCACGAGGTTGACCACGAGCGCGGGCAGGCCGACGACGGTGCCTGCGGGGAAGAGGGCCTGCGCCGGCGCGCCCAGCGCCGGGACGGCGACGATCAGCCCGCCCGCGACCGCCCCGACCGTGAGCCCGACGGCCGTGACCCGGCGCCACAGCACCGACAGGAACAACGCCGGTGCGAGCTGGCCGACGGCGCTGTAGACACCGGTCATGATCGTCAGGAGCGTGTCGCTCTGCAGCGCCGTGAAGAACACCGCGACCACGGTGAACGCGACGACGCCGGCCCGGGTGGCCGTCAGCGACGACTTCAGGTGCGGCCGGGCGAGCCCGAGCACGTTCGAGGTGAACATGCTGGCCGAGGTGAGCATCAGCACCGCCGTCGGGACGAGCGCGACGAGCACGCCGGAACCCGCGAGAAGCCCCACGACCCAGGCCGGGTAGAACTCCCGCACGAACAGCAGCAACGATCCGTTCGCCTGGGCCGCCGGCAGGTCGGGTAGCGCGAGCAACGCCGCCATCGCGATCACCACGATCAGCACGTAGAACAGCGAGTAGAGCGGCTGGATGATCTGGTTGCGGCGGATCGTCCGGATGTCCCTCGCGCTGAAGCACACCTGGAACGCGTGCGGGAGCGCGAACGCTCCGAGCGGCGTGAGCAGCAGGAAGCTCATCCACCACCACTCGTTGGTGGCGGTGCCACCGCCGATCCCGGGCAGCGTCGCGGCGTCGGGGTGCGCCGCCCGAACCCCGTCGAACACCGCGCCGAGGCCGCCGACCCCGGCCGCACCCGCCGCTCCGACCGCCACGACGAGGAGCACCACCACCAGCAGGACGTCCTTCACCACGGCGACGAACGCCGCGCTGCGCATCCCGCCGACGAGGACGAACAGGGCCACGACGAGGCCACCCGCCGCCACGTAGGTGATCGCCGGGAGGTCGAGGCCGAACAGCGTCTCGAGGATGAGGGCCAGGCCGGTGAGCTGGACCCTGCTGTAGAGGAGCAGCGCGATGACGCCGAACACGGTGAGCACGGCTCCGAACCACGGGGCGTCGAACCGGGCGGCGAAGAAGTCGCCCATGGTGACCAGGCCGCGATCCTTGCCCGCCCGCCAGATCCGGGGCACCAGGAAGTAGCCGACGGAGGCGGTGAGCACGACGGTTCCCAGCACGTAGAACCCCGCCGCACCCGTGCTGAACACGCCCTGCGACGCGCCGAGCAGCGCGAAGGTCGTGAACGTCTCACCGACGAGCAGGAACCAGAACAGCCACGTGCCGAAACGCCTGCCGCCGACGGACCACTCCTGCACGTCCATGCGGGTACCGCGCAACGCGAGGAGCGTGCCACCGAGGACCGCTCCGACCGCCACGACGAGCCCGATCGCGAGTGCCATCCGCTCAGACCCTCTCGGCGTCGCCGCGCCGGCTGTCGATCGCGAACACGACGCCGATGGCGGCGCTGCCCACGAGCACGCCCGCCGTCATCCACACCAGCAGGAACGGGACCGACCCCCAGACGTAGGCCTTCTGGTTGACGAAGGGAACGGCCGCGATGCACCACAGGAACGGGAGCGCGAGGAGCCACCAGTGGTGTCGCGGCGTGCGGGTGACCGGACCCCGCTGCACTTCGTCGTCCGGCATGCGGTCGCTCCGTTCTTCATCCGGTGTGAAACGCGGCCAGTGTGGCCGTCGGATCCCGCCACGTCAACGCGTGGACAGCGCCGATCGTCGTGATCTATTTTCACTCGAACTGAACGAGGAGGTGGGTGTGCTGGTCGCGATCCGGGCAGGCCGGGTGGTGCCCGACGGTGCCGCCGACCCGATCGACGACGGCGCCGTGGTCGTCGACGGTGGCACGATCGCCGCGGTCGGACCGTGGCGCGACGTCGTCGCCGACGGGACCGAGGTGCTCGACCTCGGCGACGTCACGCTGATCCCGGGGATGATCGACTGCCACGTCCACCTCACGATGGACCCGGCCGCGGGCCACACGTCCGCCGCCCCCACGCTGACCGACGAGGACGCCGCACGCCTGATGGCGGTCAACGCGGGCAAGCTCCTCGACGCCGGCGTCACCACTGCATGCGATCTGGGCGCGCCCGGCACCGTCGCCACCACCGTGCGCGACCGCATCGCCCAGGGCGAGGTCGAGGGGCCGCGGCTGCTCGTGGCCAACGCGCCGATCACCGTGCCCGGCGGGCACGCCCACGCCATGGGCGGCGAGGCGAGCGGCGTGGACGAGGTGCGCGCCATGGTCCGCAGGCGGGCGGCCGAGGGTGCCGATCTGATCAAGATCATGACCACGGGCGGGTTCATGACGGCGGGCAGCAGGCCGTGGGAGGCCCGCTACTCGGTGGAGGAGCTCACCGCCGCCGTGGAGACCGCGCACGAGCTGGGGTTGCGGGTCACCACGCACGCCCTCGGCGGGGACGGCATCGAGCGCGCGGTCGCGGCCGGTGTCGACACGATCGAGCACTGCGGTTGGGTCACCCGCGACGGCGCGCGGTTCGACGAGCGGATCGCGCGCGCGATCGTCGATCGGGGCATCAGCGTGAGCCCCACGATGAACAGCGCGTGCCTACCGCAGGACTACTTCTGCCCGTGGGACGAACGCGAGCACGTGGTCGGCAACCTCGCGGCCATGCACCGCGCGGGCATCCGGATCGTCGCGGGCACCGACGCGGGTATCGGCCTCGTCCACTTCGAGCGCTACGCCGACGGCCTGGCGGTGCTCGCCGACGCCGGGATGTCGCCGCGCGAGATCCTCGCCGCCGCCACGAACGTCGCCGCCGAGGTGTGCCGCGTGGCCGACCGGACCGGCCGGCTCCGCCCGGGGCTCAGCGCCGACGTCGTGGCCGTCGACGGCGACCCGGCGACCGACCACAGCGCGCTGGCCCGCCCGGTGTTCACGATGGCCCGCGGTAGACGGCACGCGATGCGGCCGATCCCCGACCTCGGGGACCGCGCCGCGCAGGCCCGCCGCATCCAGCAGGCCCTCCGCGCAGGCGCGGGCCGTCGCTCGTGACCACGCCCGATCGGTTCCGGGAGCGCTTCCCGTCCCTGCGCGACACCGTCCACCTGGGCAGCTGCAGCCAGGGCGCGCTCTCGGACGCGCTGGCCGCCTCGCTCGCCGAGTTCCAGTCCTCGCTGCTGGAGCACGGCGCGCCGTGGGAGTTGTGGATGCAGCGCTGGGAGCAGGCGCGGGCGGCGTTCGCCGCCTTGATCGGCGCCACCGCGGACGAGGTCGCGATCGTGTCCTCGGCGTCGCACGGCGCCTTCCAGGTGGCCTCCACCCAACGGTTCGGCGAGCGCAGGCGGCTGGTGACGACCGACCTCGAGTTCCCCTCGCTGGCGCACGTCTGGCTCGCGCAGCGCACCCGGGGGGCCGAGGTCGTGCACGCGGTCGCCCGGGACGGCGTCGTCGGCGTCGAGGACTACGCGTCGCTGATCGACGAGCGCACCGGGCTCGTCTCGGTACCGCTCGTCACCTACGCCAACGGGTCGAGGCTGCCGGCACGCGAGGTCGTCGCGCTCGCCCGGGAGCGCGGCGCGCGCACCGTGGTGGACGCCTACCAGGGGGCGGGCGTCGAGCCGGTCGACGTCCGCGAGCTCGACTGCGACTACCTCGTGTGCGGGAGCCTGAAGTACCTGCTCGGCATCTCAGGCATCGCGTTCCTCTACGTCCGCGGCGGTCTGCGCGACGAGATGCCACCCGCGCAGACCGGGTGGTTCGGGCGGGTCGACCCCTTCGCGTTCGACCCCCGCTCGATCGACTACCCGGACACCGCACGGCGCTTCGAGAGCGGCACGCCGTCCGTGCCGTCCGCGTACGGGGCCGTTGCCGGGCTGCGCCTGCTGGACCTGCTCGACGCCCACGAGGTGCAGCGGCACGTCGGCGACCTCACCGCGCTGCTCGACGCCGAGCTGCGCGCGACGGGCGAGACGCTCGCCTCACCCGCCGACCCCGCGCTGCGCGGGCCCATGGTGGCACTGGTCGACGACGACCCCGACGCCCTCGCCGGGTTCCTCGCCTCCCGCCGGATCGTCGCGAGCCCCCGCGGCCGCGTGGTGCGCCTGTCGTTCCACCACTACAACGACGAGTCGGACGTGCGACGCTTGCTGGAGGGCCTCCGGGAGTACCGCCGCAGGTGAGGCACCCCGGACGTCGGGGCTGAGCACCTTCGCTTCGCCCTGCCGGGCCGTCACCTCGGACTGATCACGCGACCTTGATCGTTGCGAGATCACGCTGAGCGCCCTCGGCAGGGCGATCCACCGTCCGCTCAGAACGATCTTGGGGCGTTGATCGCCGTGAGATTGCGCTGAACGCCCTCGTGAGGGCCGATTCCACCATCTCGGATCGATCACCAGGCGCCGATCCGCCCGAGATCCGGCCGGCACACCAACGCGCGAACGTGCCGTTCGTTCCACACGGACCTAACGGCGCAGCAGCGCGAGGAACATCGCGTCGGTGCCGTGCCGGTGCGGCCACAGCTGCACGGTGGGCCCGTCGCCGAGGTGGGGCACGCCGGGCAGGCAGGGGCGCGCGTCGAGCAGCTCGACGTCCGGGTGCTTGCGCCGCACCGCCGACAGCACTCCGACGGTCTCCGACAGGTGCGGCGAGCACGTCACGTACGCAACCACACCGCCGGGACGCACGTGCCGCAGCGCGGCGGTGAGCAGCTCCCGTTGCAGCCCGGTGAGGCCTGCGACGTCCGACGGCTGCCGCCGCCACCGCGCCTCCGGCCTGCGCCGCAGCGCCCCCAGGCCGGTGCACGGCGCGTCCACGAGCACCCTGTCGAACGCGGCGTCGGGCAGCGGGGCCTCCCGCCCGTCGGCCTGGTGCACGGTGACCGGGAGCCCGTCGACGGCCCGGCGCACCAGGTCGGCGCGGTGCTCGCTGGGTTCCACGGCGTCGAGGGTGCCGCCGTCGATCGCCACGAGGCCGCCGAGCAGGGCCGACTTGCCGCCGGGCCCGGAGCACAGGTCGAGCCAGCGGCCGGTGTCGCCGCCCGCGAGCTCGGCGCGGGTGAGGGCCAGCGCCACCAGCTGGCTGCCCTCGTCCTGCACGATCGCGAGACCCTCGGCGATGGCGTCGATCTCTCCGATGTCGCCGCTGCCCGTCGCGAGGTGCACGCCGTAGGGCGAGTACGGCGCCTCCTCCCCGCCGGTGACGAGCGCGAGCTCGTCGGCGGTGATCTCCCCGGGGCGGGCCAGCAGGTGCACGGCCGGGCGCGCGTCGTCGGCGGCGAGCGCCGCCTCCAGCTCGGCTCCCGGGTCCGCGGAACGGCCCAGTGCGTCGGCGAAGGCCTGCGCGATCCAGCGGGGGTGCGAGTGGGCGAACGCGGCGTACCCCACGGGGTCCTCGTCGGCGGGCGGCGCGAGGGCGGCCACCCAGCCCGCCTCGTCGCGCTCGCCGACCCGGCGCAGCACGGCGTTGACGAACCCGCCCGCCCTGCTCCCGGCCTCGGCGCGCACCAGCTCCACCGTGGTGGCCACCGCGGCGTGCGGCGGGATCCGGGTGCGCAGCAGCTGGTAGGCGCCCAGGCGCAGCGCGTCGAGCAGCGCGGACTCGACCTTCGCCAGCGGCCGGTCGGTGCACTCGTCGATCACGGCGTCCAGCAGGCCCTGCGCCCGCAGGGTGCCGTAGCCCAACTCGGTGGCCAGCGCGGCGTCGCGGTCCCGCAGGCGCCTGCGCCGAAGGATCGCCGGCAGGGCGAGGTTGGCGTAGGCGTTGCGCTCGCGCACCGCGGTGAGCAGCTCGAGCGCGGCCAGCCGCACGGGGTCGGGTTCGGGCGGGCGCGGCGGGCCCTCCCGGCCGCGCGGTGGCCCCGACCGGCGCGGTGGGGCGCCGCGGTCGCGCCGCGGCCTGCGCGGGCCCTCCCGCCGCGGTCCTGCACCGCTCACGTGAGCCGCTCCCCCGCCGCGATCCGCACGCCACGCGCCCAGTCGGCGGCCGGCATCGGCCGCTTGCCGACCGGCCGCACCTCGCCCAGCTGCACCGGCGCACCCGCTGTGCCGACCAGGACGCGGCGCTTCTCCGCGCGCAGCTCCCCCGGCGCCAGCGCGGGCGCGTCGTCGGCACGGGTGACCGGGCCGAGCCCGAGCCGCTCCTCGCGGAACGTGGTCCAGGCGCCGGGCTCCGGGGTGACCGAGCGGACCAGCCGGTCGATCGCGACGGGCGGCGCCGTCCAGTCGACGCGCGCGTCCGCGGTGGTGACCTTGGGGGCGTGCGAGACGCCGTCGGCGGGCTGCGGCCGGGCCTCGACGGTGCCGTCCTCGATGCCGTCGAGCGTGGCCACCAGCAGCCGGGCCCCGGACTCGGCGAGCCTGCCGAGCAGGTCGCCCGCGGTGTCGGTGGGCCGCACGTCCTCCGTGACCACACCGAAGACCGGGCCCGTGTCGAGCCCTTCCTCCAGCCGGAACGTGCTGGCACCGGTGATCTCGTCGCCGTGGCGCAGAGCGGCCTGCACCGGCGCGGCCCCGCGCCACGCGGGCAGCAGCGAGAAGTGCAGGTTCACCCAGCCGTGACGCGGCACGTCGAGCGCCTTGCGGGGCACGAGCGCGCCGTAGGCCACCACCGGGCAGCAGTCGGGGGCGAGCTCCGCGAGCCGGGCGAGGAACTCCGGCTCGGACGGGCGTGCGGGCGTGAGCACCGGGACGCCCGCCTCGTCGGCGAGCCTGCCGACCGGGGACCGCACGACCTTGCGGCCGCGGCCCGCGGGGGCGTCCGGCCGCGTGACGACCGCGACCACCTCGTGCCGCGGGGAGTCCAGCAACGCCCGCAGGGACGGCACCGCGGGATCGGGCGTGCCGGCGAAGACGAGCCGCACTACCTGGCCTTCCCGAACAGCGGGTGCGGGCTCACCCGGACCTCGGGGACGGGCTCCCCGAACCACTCCGCCGCGCGGATCTCGGCCATCGCCTGCTTGCGCGTCTCCGGGTCGAGGCGGTCGACGAACAGCACGCCGTCGAGGTGGTCGGTCTCGTGCTGGATGCAGCGGGCCAGCATCTCGCTGCCCTCGACCACCACCGGCTCTCCGTGCATGTTCCAGCCCCGCGCCACCACGCGCAGGTGGCGGCGGCAGTCCCACCGCAGGCCCGGGATCGACAGGCACCCCTCCGGGCCGAACTGCTCCTCGTCGCCCACGGCGTCCCAGGTGGGGTTGACCAGGTGCCCGGAGAAGCCGTCGCAGTCGTAGGTGAACACCCGCAGGCCCACGCCGAGCTGCGGCGCTGCCAGCCCGGCACCGCCCTCGTCGTGCATGGTGTCGGTGAGGTCGGCCACGAGCTTGCGCAGCTCGGCGTCGAACGTGGTGACCTCGGCGGCGCGGGAGCGCAGCACGGGGTCGCCGAACAGCCGGACGGGCAGGACGGACACGCAGATTCCTCCAGAAGTGCCGCGGAGGTGGGGACGCGGGCGGCGACCATCAATTCTGCCACGCGGGGTCCGGCCGCCGACGGGTGCACGCGGCTCCCGGCATCGGAACGCCAGCATGGTGGCTTTGCCGGCGCATTACGCCAGTAAAGCCACCTTGCTGGCATAGGGGGCTGGCATAGGGGGCTGGCGTTGGGGGCATGCTTGCCCGCGGGCCTCAGCCGATCTCCAGCGGGTCCACGCGCACGCGGACGGGGTCGGTCGCCTTCCGGGCGGTACGAACGGCCTGCGCGGCGTGCAGGGCGGCTGCGAGCGCCTTCCCCCCGGCGCGCGGGACCCGCAGCAGGGCGCGTTCGCGCACCTCCTCCCCCGGTCGTTCGGGTTCGAGCTCCACCGGCCCCAGGACCTCCGCCGCGGGCAGGTCGGCCAGCACGCCGTCCACCACCTCGGCGACGGCGGCGGGCGGGCCCTCCACCGACGCCATGCGCACCGCGGGCGGGAAGCCGACCTCGGCCCGGGCGGCGAGCTCGGCGTGGGCGTGGCCTGCCGGGTCCCAGCGCACGAGCGCCTGCACGACGGGCAGCTCGGCGTCGGCCATCACGACCACGCGCCCGCCGGCGCCGTGCGGCACGACGAGCCCGGCGGCGGCGAGCCACCGGCGCAGGGTCTCCTCGGCCACGCGCAGGTCCGGGCGCGACAGCAGGGCCCAGCCGTCGAGGAGGAGCGCGGCACCGTAACCGCCGGGCACGCGCGGCTCGGCGCCGGGGGTGGCGACCACCAGCTCCGGGCGCTGCTCCGCCTCCGCCAGCACCGGGGCGCCGCCGCCGGACGCGCGCACCGTCGTGCCCGGGAACGCCCGGCCCAGTTCCTCGGCCGTGCGCCCGGCCCCCACCACGCCCGCCCGCAGGCGGCGCGACCAGCAGCCCGGGCACCGGAACGCGGTGTCCGGGCGCCCGCACCAGCGGCACTGCGGCAGCTCGTCGGCGCCGGGCTCGGCGCAGCGGCGGCCGGTGAAACCGAGCGGCCCGGCGCAGTGCCGGCACCGGGCCGTCTCGCGGCAGGAGCCGCAGGCCAGCCACGGCAGGTACCCGGAACGCGGGACCTGCACGAGCACCGGGCGCCCGGCCGCCAGCGCGGCCCGCGCCGCCTCGAACGCGGTGTGCGGCAGCCGCGCGGCACGCGCGCTCGGGTCGCGGGCGAGCTCGGCGTCGGACTCACCCGCCGCGGCGACCCGCGGCATCGCGTCCCGCACCGTGATCCGGTCGGCCACCACCTCGCGCGCCCAGCCCGACTCGACCAGCAGGTGCGCCTCGGCGGTGCGCGCGAAACCGCCCACCAGCAACGCGGCCCCGGCTGCGTGCGCGCGCAGCACCAGGACGTCGCGGACGTGCGGGTAGGGCGCGCGCGGCTCCGCGTGCAGGTCGTCGCCGTCGTCCCACACGGCGAGCAGGCCCAGCTCGTGCACCGGCGCGAACGCGGCCGATCGCGTGCCGACCACCACCGGGACCTGCCCACGCCGCACGGCGAGCCAGCGCCGGTAGCGCTCGGCGGGCCCGAGGTCCGCGGTCAGCGCCACCACCGCGCCCTCGCCCACCAGCCGCACGCACGCGGCGTGCAGGGCGTCGACGTCGCGCTGGTCGGGCACCACGAGCAGGGCGGCACGCCCCGCGGCCACGGTGGCCGCGGCGGCCTCCGCGAACCTCGCGGGCCAGTCCTCCCCCGGCAGGGCCTGCCAGACCGCGTGGGCGGCCCGGCCGCCGCCGAGGGCGTCGAGCAGGGCACCGCCGCGCCCGTAGCGGGCCCAGCCCGCCGACGGCACCGACGCCACCTCGGCCGGCGCCCGCTCCTTCGGGGCCTCGCCCTCGACGCGGGCGTGGCGCGGCGGCACGGCGAGGCGCAGCACGTCGGCGAGGACGCCCGCGTACCGGTCGGCCACGGCCCGGCAGAGCGCGGCCACCTCCGTGGACAGCACCGGCTCGGGCGACACGATGCGCTCCACCCAGGCCAGCCGGCCCACGTGCGCGGACTCGGCCACGCGCTCCAGCAGGAAGCCGTCCACCAGGCGGCCGGCGAACCGCACGCGCAGCCGCACGCCGGGCACGGCATCCGCGTCGAGGTGCGCGGGCACCTGGTAGTCGAACGGCCGGTCCAGGTGCGCGAGCGGGACGTCGACCGCCACGCGCGCCACCGGGAGCTGCGCCGCGGGCTGCCACTCCCCGCGGTGCGAGCGCCCCCGCCGGGCGACCGCGCTCACTGGACGGGTGCTCACTGCGCCTCCGGCGCTCGGCTCACTGCGCCTCCGGCGCTCGTGAGTGGATACGAGGGCGGGAGCACCCGTATCCACTCACGGGTCGGTCAGGCGCCTGCCGCGGCCTTCAGCGCGGCGGCACGGTCGGTGTTCTCCCACGGCAGGTCGACGTCGGTGCGGCCGAAGTGCCCGTACGCCGCGGTCTGGGCGTAGATCGGGCGCAGCAGGTCGAGGTCGCGGATGATCGCGGCCGGCCGCAGGTCGAAGACCTCGGTGATGGCCGACTGGATCTTCACCGGGTCGACGTGCTCGGTGCCGAACGTCTCGACGAACAGGCCCACCGGCGCCGCCTTGCCGATCGCGTACGCGACCTGCACCTCGATGCGCTCGGCGAGACCGGCCGCGACGGCGTTCTTGGCCACCCAGCGCATCGCGTACGCGGCGGAGCGGTCGACCTTCGACGGGTCCTTGCCGGAGAACGCGCCCCCGCCGTGGCGGGCGAACCCGCCGTAGGTGTCGACGATGATCTTGCGGCCGGTGAGGCCGGCGTCGCCCATCGGCCCGCCCACGACGAACCGGCCGGTGGGGTTGACCAGCAGCCGCACGTCGGAGACGTCCAGGCCCAGCTCCGCGATCTCCGGGCCGACGACGTGCTCGCGGATGTCGGGCGCGAGCATGCCGTCCAGGTCGATGTCGGCGGCGTGCTGGGTGGAGAGGACCACCGTGTCCAGCCGCACGGCCTTGTCGCCGTCGTACTCGATGGTGACCTGGGTCTTGCCGTCCGGGCGCAGGTAGGGCAGCACGCCGGACTTGCGGGCGTTGGTGAGGCGGCGCGCCAGCCGGTGCGCGAGCGCGATCGGCAGAGGCATCAGCTCGGGCGTGTCGGTGTTGGCGTAGCCGAACATCAGGCCCTGGTCGCCCGCGCCCTGCCGGGCGATCTCGTCCTCGGAGGCCTCCACCCGGCTCTCGTAGGCCGTGTCGACGCCCTGCGCGATGTCGGCGGACTGCGCGCCGATCGCGACGTTCACACCGCACGACGCCCCGTCGAAGCCCTTCGCGGACGAGTCGTAGCCGATCTCGAGGACCTTGTCCCGCACGAGCGTGGGGATGTCGGCGTAGGCACTCGTGGTGACCTCGCCCGCCACGTGGACCTGCCCGGTGGTGACCAGGGTCTCCACCGCCACGCGGCTGCGCGGGTCCTGCGCCAGCAACGCGTCGAGGATCGAGTCGCTGATGGCGTCGCACATCTTGTCCGGGTGACCCTCGGTCACCGATTCGCTGGTGAACAGCCGCCGCCCTGCTGTTGCCACGCCGTACTCCGTCCGCTCTCCCGCCGGGGTCCACCGCGCACCCCATGTCCGACCGGCGAGCCTAGTCGACGCGCCGAAGAGGGCCGGGGGCACCAGGTGCTCTCGCTCGCCGGGCACGGAACGTCACATCGCGCACGACACGCCCCCGCTTCGTCAGTCCATCCGGTGATGTTGCGCTCGGTAGCGAATCGGTAACGGAAACGCTCGTTGGTCCCGGCGAAGGCCCGATTCCCCACGGAGGAAACCTGATCATGAAGGCCCCCACGTCGCTGTTCGACCGACCCGGCCGCGCCACCGCCGTCGTCGGTGCGGTGGTCGCGGTCAGCGCGACCGCGGCCGTCGCACTGCTCTCGGGTACCGCCACCGCCGAGCCGGGCGCCACGCAGCCCGGCAAGTGCACCAAGAACGTCAACGTCCGTGCCGAGCCCAACACGTCGTCGCGGATCGTCGCGATGTGCGAGCAGGGCACCGCGGTCCAGGTCGCCGAGTCCCGCGACGGGTTCCTGCGCCTGTCGAACCTCGGCGGGTGGGCGGCGCAGGAGTACGTCTCGGTGAACGGCCGCGCCCCGGCCGCCTCCCAGCGCTCCGAGAGTGACGACGACGAGGACGACCGCCGTTCGAACCGCGGCGGCGCGAGCGAGCGCGGTTCCGAAGACAGCCGGTCCTCCGGCCGCAGCAGCGGCTCCGGCTCGAGCTCCGGCGGGAGCGGCTCCGGCGGCTCCGACTCGCGCAGCGCGGGCTCCCAGAGCGACGAGGAGAGCGCCGACGAGGCCGGCGCCGACGAGAGCACCGCCGACGAGCCCGGCGCCGAGGAGGGCACCGAGAGCGGCGAGTCGGAGGAGCCCGAGGCCGACGAGGCGGACGCCGCCCCCGCGGGTCCCCGCTCGCGCGGCCTCGGCGGTCTGATCGGCTGAGAGTCCCGCAGCGAGTCCTGCGACTCCGCGGGGCGGGCTGCGCCGGGTTCCCCCGGACCCGCAGCTGCGCCCGCCCCGCGGGTATGTACGCCCGCGGGGCCGGCCGTCCTGCTGCAGGTGGCGGCTACCCCAGGCGCGCGGCGACCGCGTCCCAGACGCGGGAGGCCAGCAGCGCCTTCGAGCCGGGCTCGAGCACCTGCTCAGAACCGTCGGCGCCCAAGAGCCAGCCCGAGTTGTCGGGAACCTCGAACGCCCGGCCGTCGCCGACCGCGTTGACGACGAGCAGGTCGCAGCCCTTGCGGGCCAGCTTCGCGCGGCCGTGGTGCAGCGGGTCGCCCGACTCGTCGCCGGTCTCGGCGGCGAAGCCGACCACGACCTGTCCCGGCTCCCGCCCGGCCACCAGCTCCACGAGGATGTCCGGGTTGAGCGCGAGCTGCAGCGGCGGTGGGTCGCCGCCATCCTTCTTGATCTTGTGTTCGGCGAGTGCGGTGGGCCGGAAGTCGGCCACCGCCGCCGCCATCACCACGGCGTCGGCGCCCTTCGTGGCAGCGCGCATCGCGTCGCGCAGCTCCAGCGCCGACCCGACCCGCACCACGTCCACGGCGGCCGGCTCGCCCAGGTCGGCCGTGTGCGCCGCCACCAGCGTGACGTGCGCGCCGCGCTGCGCCGCGACCCGCGCCAGCGCGTAGCCCTGCCGCCCGGACGAGCGGTTGCCCAGATAACGCACCGGGTCGAGCGCCTCGCGGGTGCCGCCCGCCGAGACGACGACGCGGCGGCCCGCGAGGTCGCGGGGCAGCGCGTCGCCGCGTTCCATCAGCAGCCGGGCCAGCTCGGCGATCTCGGCCGGGTCGGGCAGCCGCCCGGGGCCGGTGTCGGCGCCGGTGAGCCGGCCCGATGCCGGTTCCACGACGACCACCCCGCGGGAGCGCAGCAGTTCCACGTTGGCGCGCGTGGCCGGGTGCTCCCACATCTCGGTGTGCATGGCCGGCGCGAACAGCACCGGGCAGCGGGCGGTGAGCAGCGACGCCGTGAGCAGGTCGTCGGCGCGGCCGGCGGCGGCCCGTGCGATCAGGTCGGCGGTGGCCGGCGCGACGACGACCAGGTCGGCCTCCTGGCCGAGCCGGACGTGCGGGACCTCCGGCACGTCGGCGAACACCTCGGTGTGCACCGGACGGCCGGAGAGCGCCTCGAAGGTGGCGGCGCCGACGAACCGGAGCGCCGACGACGTGGGCAGCACCCGGACGGAGTGTCCCGTCTCGGTGAGCCTGCGCAGCAGCTCGACGCTCTTGTAGGCGGCGATGCCCCCGGCCACGCCCAGCAGTACCCGGGGGGCGGCGGGGGGCACGTACTACTCGCCCTCGGTGTGCTCGAGCAACCCGGCCTGGATCTCGCGCATCGCGATCGACAGCGGCTTCTCCCGCGGGCCCGGCTCCACGAGCGGGCCGACGTACTCGAGCAGGCCCTCGCCGAGCTGGGAGTAGTAGTCGTTGATCTGGCGGGCGCGCTTGGCGGCGTAGATCACCAGCGCGTACTTCGAACTGACCTGACCGAGCAGATCGTCGATGGGCGGGTTGGTGATGCCCTCGGGTGTGGAACCGGCGACGACACCGGTCAGCGGCATGCTCACGAAGAAGACTCCTGGGGGAACGGCCGTACGGCGGGATGTCCCGCACCGACCAGCAAGTCTACCAACCTCGAAACGACGTCCTGCAGATCGGCATTGACGATGACCACGTCGAACTCGTCGCAGGCCGCGATCTCCTCGCGGGCGGTCTGCAGCCTGCGGCGGAACTGCGCCTCGGACTCGGTGCCGCGACCGCGCAGCCGCCGTTCCAGTTCCTCGATCGAGGGCGGCGCGAGGAAGACCGTGACGGCCTCCGGCAGCACCGCCTTGATCGTGCGCGCACCGGCGAGGTCGACCTCGACGAGCACCGGGCGCCCCTCCGCGAGCGCCCGCTCCACCGGTTCGCGCGGTGTGCCGGAGCGCTGGAGGCCACCGTGGATCTCGGCCCACTCGAGGAGCTCGCCGCGTGCGATGAGCTCCTCGAACCCGGCGGGGCCGACGAAGCGGTAGTGCACGCCGTCGACCTCGCCCGGCCGGGGGTCGCGCGTCGTGGCCGACACGCTGAAGAACAACTCGGGCAGCCGGCTGCGCAGCGCGTCGACCACGCTGGACTTGCCGACGCCGGAGGGGCCGGCCAGTACGACCAGCCTGCCCCTCCGCACGCCTCGTGACACGGTGCTCAGACCTCGGTGCCCCGCGACTCCCGCGCTCAGGACTCGAAGTCGGCCAGCAGCGCCTTGCGCTGCCGGTCGCCGAGCCCGCGCAGCCGGCGCGACGGCGCGATCTCGAGCCGCTCCATGATCTGAGCGGCCCGGACCTTGCCGACGCCCGGCATGGCCTCGAGCAGCGCCGAGACCTTCATCTTGCCCAGCACCTCGTCGGTATCCGACTGCTTCAGGACCTCCCCGATGGTCGTCCCGCCGCGCTTGAGCCGGTCCTTCAGCTCGGCCCGGGCCCGGCGCGCCGCAGCCGCCTTCTCCAGGGCGGCAGCACGCTGTTCCTCGGTCAGCTGGGGAAGGGCCACGGTCTCCTCCGTCTTTCTCCGTGCGGCCTGCAACCAGGCGCATCCTCACCACCGTCGCGGGCCCAGCCCGCGGCTTCCACCGAACGTACTCACGCCGGGCGGCGGAGGGGAAACGGGGGTGCCACCTGCCGGTTCTCCGAGGCGCCCACCCGACCGGGTGATACCACGGGAAAGCGCCCGATCGGGGCTTCGACCCGCCCGCTCGGCGCACCGGGATGACCGCCGCCTGGCCGCCTCGACCCTGTGAGCGGCCGGTACGGGCGTCCGCCCGTCCGGGTGAACCAGCCGCGCCCCGCGCCGATCAGTAGTCCGCGCGCGCCGAGCTGCGCGTTCCCGCTGCCGACGGCGGTCCCGGCGCGGCGAGCGCACCGGAAACGCCCCCGAAACACCCTCGTCGCGGCCTGTTCAGCCCGCCGCGGCCAGTTCGTCGCGCAACGACGCCGCGGCGGCGCGCAGCGCGGCGACCGCCGGGCCCGCGGACAGCACCGAGCGGGCGGCCGCGGGCAGGGCCAGGCCGCGCACGCCGGCGAAGATCGCGGCGATGTCGGCGGGCGCCGCGCCCTGCGCGCCGAGGCCGGGGGCGAGCACGGCACCACCCAGCGCGGACAGGTCCAGCCCGTGCTCGCGGGTGGCGCCTACCACCACGCCGACGTCGCCCAGCGGCTCGGCGCCCGCGTTGCGGGCCGCGGCGCCGTCCACCACCGACTGGGCGGTGCTGCGGCCGCCGAACTCCGCGAGCTGCACCGGCGCGCCCTCCGGGTTGGAGGTGCGGGCCAGCACGAATGCTCCGCGCCCGGCGTCGGTGGCTGTGGCCAGCGCCGCGGACAGGGACTCGAAACCCAGGTAGGGCGAGAGCGTCACCGCGTCGGCCCCGAGCGGCGCGCCGACGCCGAGGTAGGCGTCGGCGTAGCCGTCCATGGTCGACCCGATGTCGCCGCGCTTGACGTCGAGGATCGTGAGCGTCGGCGACGCGGCGAACGCGGTGAGGAGCTCCTCGAGCACCGCGATGCCGCGCGAGCCGTGCCGTTCGAAGAACGCCGACTGCGGCTTGACCACCGCCACGTGCCCGGCGAACGCGGCCGTGCAGGCCTCGGCGAACCGGGCGAGCCCGTCGACGTCGTCGGTGAGCCCCCACGCGGCGAGCAGCCCCGGGTGCGGGTCGATGCCCACGCAGAGCGGCCCGTGGTGCCCCACGGCGGCCGCGAGCCGCGCCCCGAAGCGGGGGGCCGGGGTCACGAGCGCGCCTTCTGCAGCGCCGCGTGGGCGTCCTGCAGGGACCGCACGCCGATCTTCCCGGCCTTCATCGCCTCGATGCCCTGCACGGCGGCGGCCGCGCCCTGCATCGTGGTGATGCACGGGATGCCGCGCGCCACGGCGGCCGCGCGGATCTCGTAGCCGTCGACCCGGGGACCCGAGTTGCCGTACGGGGTGTTGATGATCAGCGAGACGTCGCCTGCCAGGATCCGGTCCAGGATCGTCTCCGTGCCCTCGGTGATGCCCTCGTAGTGCTTGCGCACCACCGTGGCCGCCACCCCGTGGCGGCGCAGCACGTCGGCGGTGCCCGCCGTGGCGAGCACCTCGAAGCCCAGGTCGGCCAGCCGCAGCACCGGGAACACCATCGCGCGCTTGTCCCGGTCGGCGATCGAGACGAACACCCGGCCCGAGGTGGGCAGCGACCCGTACGCCCCGGTCTGTGACTTCGCGAACGCGGCGCCGAACGAGCTGTCGAAGCCCATCACCTCGCCGGTGGACTTCATCTCCGGGCCGAGCAGCGGGTCGACCCCGTGGCCCTCGACGGTGCGGAACCGGTGGAACGGCAGCACCGCCTCCTTGACCGCGATCGGGGCGTCGGGCGGCAGCTCGCCGCCGTCGCCGGTGGCCGGGAGCAGCCCCTCGGTGCGCAGCTCGGCGATCGTGGCGCCGAGCATGATGCGGGCCGCCGCCTTGGCCAGCTGCACGGCGGTGGCCTTGGACACGAACGGCACCGTGCGCGAGGCCCGCGGGTTGGCCTCCAGCACGTAGAGCGTCTCGCCGTGCAGCGCGTACTGCACGTTGAGCAGGCCGCGCACGCCCACCCCGTGGGCGATCGCCTCCGTGGAGCGGCGCACCTGCTCGAGCACCGACCGGCCCAACGTGATCGGCGGCAGCGCGCACGACGAGTCGCCGGAGTGCACCCCGGCCTCCTCGATGTGCTCCATCACGCCGCCGATGAACACCTCCTCGCCGTCGCACAGCGCGTCGACGTCGATCTCGATGGCGTCGTCGAGGAAGCGGTCGACCAGCACCGGGCGGTCCTCGCTGATCGTGGTGGCCCGCGAGATGTAGCCGGCGAGCGTCTCGTCGTCGTAGACGATCTCCATGCCGCGCCCGCCGAGCACGTAGGAGGGCCGCACGAGCACCGGGTAGCCGATCCGCGCCGCGATGGCGCGCGCCTCGTCGAACGACGTGGCCATGCCGAACGCGGGCGCGGGCAGCCCCGCCTTGCGCAGGACCTCACCGAACGCGCCGCGGTCCTCGGCGAGGTCGATCGCGGCCGCCGAGGTGCCGACCACCGGGACGCCCGCCTCGGTGAGGCGGTGGGCGAGCCCGAGCGGGGTCTGCCCGCCCAGCTGGACGATCACGCCCGCGACCGTGCCGGACTGCTGCTCGGCGTGCACCACCTCGAGGACGTCCTCGAACGTGAGCGGCTCGAAGTACAGGCGGTCGGCGGTGTCGTAGTCGGTGGAGACGGTCTCCGGGTTGCAGTTGACCATCACGGTCTCGAACCCGGCCTCCCGCAGCGCCATCACCGCGTGCACGCAGGAGTAGTCGAACTCAATGCCCTGACCGATGCGGTTGGGCCCCGACCCGAGGATCAGCACCTTGGGCTTCTCGGTCTGCGGCGCGATCTCCGACTCGGCCGCGGGGTCGGTCTCGTAGGCGCTGTAGTGGTAGGGCGTGCGCGCGGCGAACTCGGCGGCGCAGGTGTCCACGGTCTTGTAGACCGGCCGGATGCCGAGCCGGTGGCGCAGGGCGCGCACGCCGTCCTCGCCCGCCAGCTCGGGGCGCAGCCCGGCGATCTGGCGGTCCGACAGACCCGCCCGCTTCGCCCGCCGCAGCAGGGCCGCGTCGAGCACGGCGGAGTCCTCGATCTCCTGCCGCAGCTCGGTGAGCGCCAGGATCTGGTCGAGGAACCACGGGTCGATCCCCGACTCCGCGGCGACGTCGGCCACGCTCCGGCCCGCCCGCAGCGCCCGCTCCACCGCGTAGACGCGCCCGTCGCGGCTCGCGGCCACGTCCGGCTCGCCGTCCGGGTCGGGGGCGGTCCAGAACCCGACCCGCGAGGTCTCCATGGACCGCATCGCCTTGCCCAGCGCCTCGGGGAACGAGCGGCCCAGCGCCATGGCCTCGCCGACGCTCTTCATCGTGGTGGTGAGCTCGGGGTCGGCGCCCGGGAACTTCTCGAACGCGAACCGCGGGATCTTCACCACCACGTAGTCGAGCGTGGGCTCGAACGCGGCGGGCGTCTCGCCGGTGATGTCGTTGCGGATCTCGTCGAGCGTGTAGCCGATGGCCAGCCGCGCCGCGATCTTCGCGATCGGGAACCCGGTGGCCTTCGACGCCAGCGCCGACGAGCGCGACACGCGCGGGTTCATCTCGATGACGACCAGGCGGCCGGTGTCCGGGTGCACCGCGAACTGGATGTTGCAGCCGCCGGTGTCGACGCCGACCGCGCGCAGCACCGCGATGCCCACGTCGCGCATGCGCTGGTACTCGCGGTCGGTGAGCGTCATGGCCGGGGCCACCGTGATCGAGTCGCCGGTGTGCACGCCCATGGGGTCGAGGTTCTCGATCGAGCAGACGACCACGACGTTGTCGTGCTTGTCGCGCATCAGCTCGAGCTCGTACTCCTTCCACCCGAGCACGGACTCCTCGATGAGCACCTCGGTGACCGGCGACGCCGCGAGCCCGGTGCCCGCCAGCCGCTCCAGGTCCTCCTGCGTGTGCGCCATGCCCGAGCCGAGGCCGCCCATCGTGAACGACGGCCGGATCACCACGGGCAGGCCGAGCTCGTCGGCGGCGGCCCGCACCTCGTCCATCGAGTGGCAGACGGCGCTGCGCGGCACGTCGCCGCCGACCGACTGCACGATCTCCTTGAACTTCAGCCGGTCCTCGCCGCGCTGGATCGCCTCGACGTCGGCGCCGATCAGCTCCACGCCGTAGCGCTCGAGCGCGCCGGACTCGTGCAGCGCCACCGCCGCGTTGAGCGCCGTCTGCCCGCCCAGCGTGGGCAGGATGGCGTCCGGCCGCTCGGCCGCGATCACCTGCTCCAGGAACTCAGGGGTGACCGGCTCGACGTAGGTGGCGTCGGCGAACTCGGGGTCGGTCATGATCGTGGCCGGGTTCGAGTTCACCAGCGACACGCGCAGGCCCTCGGCCCGCAGCACGCGGCAGGCCTGCGTGCCGGAGTAGTCGAACTCGGCGGCCTGGCCGATGACGATCGGGCCGGACCCGATCACCATGACGTGCCGGATGTCGTCGCGCCTGGGCATCAGCTCTTGCTCCCGTCCATGAGCTCGACGAACCGGTCGAACAGGTCCGCGGCGTCGTGCGGCCCGGCCGCGGCCTCGGGGTGGTACTGCACGCTGAACGCCGGCACGTCCAGGGCGCGCAGGCCCTCGACGCAGCCGTCGTTCGGGCAGGTGTGGGTGATCTCGGCGGCGCCGAAGGGGGTGTCGAACCGCTCCCCCGCCTCGCCCTCCACGGCGAACCCGTGGTTCTGCGACGTGATCGACACGCGGCCGGTGGCGTGCTCGAGCACCGGGATGTTGATCCCGCGGTGGCCGTAGCGCAGCTTGTACGTGCCGCGGCCCAGCGCGCGGGCGAGGATCTGGTTGCCGAAGCAGATCCCGAACGTCGGGATGCGGCGCTCCAGCACCTGGCGGGTCAGCTCCACCGGGGCGTCGGCCGTGGCCGGGTCACCGGGCCCGTTGGCCACGAAGAACCCGTCGGGCGCCAGCTCCTCGATCCGCTCGATCGCGGTGTCGGCCGGCAGGACGTGCACCTCGATGCCGCGCGCCGCCATCATCCGCGGGGTGTTGAACTTGATCCCGACGTCGAGAGCGGCCACGCGGAAGCGGCGCTCGCCGTCGGCGGGCACCACGTAGGCCTCGCGCGTGGTGACCGCGCCGTAGAGGTCCGCGCCCTCCATCGGCGGGCTGGCGAGCACGCGCTGCACGAGCTCCTCGTCGGCGGCCAGCGCGTCGCCGGAGAACACCCCGGCCCGCATGGCCCCGCGCTCGCGCAGGTGGCGCACCACGGCGCGGGTGTCGATGCCCGCGATCCCCACCACGCCCTGCTCCCGCAGCGCGTCCTCCAGCGAACGGCGCGACCGCCAGTTCGACGGCGTGCGGGCGGGGTCGCGCACCGCGTACCCGGCCACCTGGATGCCGCGCGACTCGTCGTCCTCGTCGTTCCAGCCCGTGTTGCCGATCTGCGGCGCCGTCTGCACCACGATCTGGCGGTGGTAGGACGGGTCGGTGAGCGTCTCCTGGTAGCCGGTCATCCCCGTGGTGAACACCGCCTCGCCGAGCCCCGCGCCGCGGGCGCCGTACGCCTCACCGCGGAAGATCCGGCCGTCCTCCAGGACGAGTACGGCTGTCATGCGTTCACCTCTCCGTTCCGTGCCGTGATGCGCCCGCGCAGCACCGTGGCGGTGACGACTGCGGGCAGCCGCATCCCCTCGAAGGGGGTGTTGGTGGCCTTGCTCGCGAGCGCTGCGCCGCGCACCGTCCAGACCGCGTCCGGGTCGACCAGCGCGAACGTGGCGGGCTCGCCCACCGCGATCGGCCGGCCCTGGTCGGTGAGCCTCCCGATCTCCGCGGGACGCTCCGAGAGCACCCGGGCGACCCCGCGCCAGTCCAGCAGGCCGGGCTCGACCATGGTGTGCACCACCACGGACAGCGCGGTCTCCAGCCCCAGCATTCCGGGGCGTGCCGCAGCCCACTCCGTGTCCTTGTACTGCGCCGCGTGGGGCGCGTGGTCGGTGCCGACGACGTCGATCACGCCCTCGGCCAGCGCCGCCCGCATCGCCTTCGTGTCCTCACCCGTGCGCAGCGGCGGGTTGACCTTGTTCACCGGGTCGTAGCTGGTGAGCCCGGCGTCGGTGAGCAGCAGGTGGTGCGGGGTGACCTCGGCCGACACCCGCACCCCCTGCGCCTTCGCCGCGCGCAGCACCTCGACCGTGCGCGCCGACGACACGTGGCAGACGTGCAGCGCCGCGCCCGCCTCCCGCGCCAGCGCGCAGTCGCGGGCCACGATGGTCTCCTCCGCGGTGGCCGGCCAGCCGGCCAGACCCAGCTGCGAGGCCACCACGCCCTCGTGCGCCTGCGCCCCGGCGGTCAGGCGGTGGTCCTCGGCGTGCTGGGCGATCACGACGTCCAGCGCCGAGGCGTACTCCAGCGCCCGGCGCATGAGCACCGGGTCGTGCACGCAGCGGCCGTCGTCGGAGAACATCCGCACCTTCGCCCGCGACCGCGCCATCGTGCCGAGCTCGGCCATCTTCACGCCCTCGAGCCCGACGGTCACCGCGCCCACCGGGTGCACGTCGACCAGCCCGACCTCCTCGCCGCGCCGGTGCACGTGCTCCACGACCACCGCCGTGTCGGCCACCGGGTCGGTGTTGGGCATCGCGAAGACGGCCGTGTAGCCGCCGCGGGCGGCCGCCAGCGACCCCGACTCGACGGTCTCCGATTCCTCCCCGCCCGGCTCGCGCAGGTGGGTGTGCAGGTCGACGAAGCCCGGCAGCAGCACGGCGCCGCCCGCGTCGAGGACCTCGACGTCCCCGCGCAGCCCGGAGCCGACCTCCGCGACGGCGCCGTCGCGGACGAGGATGTCGACGGCGTCCTCGCCGTAGGGCCGCGCGTTCGTGATCAGCAGGTCACTCACGGGTACCTCCGCTGAGGTTCAGGAACGTGGCTTTCCTGTCCTCCAGGTTCATGAACGTGGCTTTCCTGAACTTCCGGGGACCCGGCCGGCGGCTCATTCCGGAGCTCCGGCCAGCAGGTGGTAGAGCACCGCCATGCGGATGTGCACGCCGTTGGAGACCTGCGCCAGGATCGCCGACGACGGGCTGTCGGCCACGGCGGGCGCGATCTCCATGCCGCGCACCATCGGGCCGGGGTGCATGACCACCGCGTGGTCGGGCAGCAGCCGCGCGCGCTCGTCGGACAGGCCGTAGCCGATCGCGTACTCGCGCGCCGACGGGAAGAACGCCCCGTGCATCCGCTCGGCCTGCACCCGCAGCATCATCACCGCGTCCAGGGCGGGCAGCTCGGCGTCCAGGTCGGGGCTCACGCGGCAGGGCCACTGCTCGATCCCCACCGGCAGCAGCGTGGGCGGCGCCACCACGACCACCTCGGCGCCGAGCGTGGCCAGGAGGAAGACGTTGGAGCGCGCCACGCGGCTGTGCAGCACGTCGCCCACGATCCCGATCCGCCGCCCCGCGACACCGCCGAGCCGGTCGCGCAGCGTGGCGGCGTCAAGGAGCGCCTGGGTGGGGTGCTCGTGCATGCCGTCGCCCGCGTTGACGATCGAGGTGTGCGTGCCGGTCTTCTCGGCGTCGCGGTCGATCCAGCCCGCGAGCCGGTGTGCGGCCCCGGACGCCGGGTGGCGCACCACCACGCAGTCGGCGCCGATGGCCGACAGCGTGAGCGCCGTGTCGCGCAGCGACTCGCCCTTGCCCACCGACGAGCCGGACGCGCTCACGTTGATCGTGTCGGCGCTCATCCACTTGCCCGCTGCCTCGAACGAGACCCGGGTGCGCGTGGAGTTCTCGTAGAACATCGTGATCACGGTGCGGCCGCGCAGCGTGGGCAGCTTGCGCACCTCGCGGCCCAGCAGCGCCTGCTTGAGCCGGTCGGCGGTGTCCAGCAGGCCGGTGGCGGCGGCCGCGTCGAGGTCGGTGACCGAGAGCAGGTGCTTCACGACGCCGCCCTCCCCAGCCGGACCCCGTCCTCGCCGTCGGTCTCGGTGAGCAGCACGAGCACCTGCTCGTCGCGCGCGGTGGGCACGTTCTTGCCGACGTAGTCGGCGCGGATGGGCAGCTCGCGGTGGCCGCGGTCGACCAGCACGGCGAGCTGCACCGCGCGCGGGCGGCCGTGGTCGGACAGCGCGTCGAGCGCGGCCCGCACGGTGCGGCCCGACATCAGCACGTCGTCGACGAGCACGACGAGCGCGTCGTCGAGGCCGCCCTCGGGCACCGCCGTGTCCTCGAGGGCGCGGGCGGGCCTGCGGCGCAGGTCGTCGCGGTAGAGGGTGGGGTCCACCGACCCGACCCGCACCTCGGTGCCCTCGAACTCGGCGATCGCCGCCGCGAGCCTGCGGGCGAGCACGGTGCCGCGGGTGGGGATCCCGATCAGCACGACGTCGGCCATGCCGCCGTCGCCGCTCGCGGTCTTCTCGATGATCTGGTGCGCGATGCGCGCGATGGTGCGGGCGACGTCGGCGGCCCCGAGCAGCTCCCGCGTGGGAGCGCCCGTGCCCGCCGGGTCCCCGCGGCGGTGGTCCGCCACAGAGATTCTCCTTCCCCGCCTCACCGGACGGGCTTAAAGGAACCGGTCGAGCGGACGCTACCAGCGCGGCGCCGAGCGGCCCCGGTTCTCGCGGCGTGGCATCGCGGATGTCACACGCCGTACCCTCCAACGCCACCCACGCATACCCCACCCGTCACAGCCGGATGGTGCGGCTGACACCATCACACGGCGCAGGTGCGCGCCGAGGGGGGCGTAACGCCTGGCGGGGGACGCTCGATCAGCCGTTCGAGTGGTCTCGGTCCACTGTGGTACCGGGAGGGGGACGACAACTTGACCGATTGTCGGGCCAAGCGCATGATTACTCTCCGTATCTAGACATTGCTCCCTGGGTGGCCGCGGTAGCGGGGGGTCCACCCGGGGCGCTCGGGCAGGCGCGAGGCGCGCGGCTGCCCAGCAGCACCACCGGAACAGCTCGGTCCCGCGGCCGAGCGAGCAGCAAGTGAGGAGGTCGCCAGATGGGCGACTACGCCAAGGCGCTCGGCGGGAAGCTCCGCGCCATCCGGCAGCAGCAGGGGTTGTCGCTGCACGGCGTCGAGCAGAAGTCCGGCGGACGCTGGAAGGCCGTCGTGGTGGGCTCCTACGAGCGCGGTGACCGCGCCGTCACCGTGCAGAAGCTGGCCGAACTGGCCGACTTCTACGGCGTGCCGGTGGCCGAACTGCTCCCCGAGGGTCGCATCCCGTCCGGCTCCGAGCCGGCCACGAAGATCGTGATCAACCTCGAGCGGCTCCAGCAGCTCCCGGCCGACAAGGTGGGCCCGCTGGCCCGCTACGCCGCGGCGATCCAGAGCCAGCGCGGCGACTACAACGGCAAGGTGCTCTCGATCCGCTCCGAGGACCTCCGGTCGCTGTCGATCATCTACGACATGACGCCGGGTGAGCTCACCGACCAGCTGATCGACTGGGGCGTGCTGCCGCCGGAGGCCCGGCCCAGCGCCTGATCCCGTGATCCGGCCGTGTCAGGCCGCGTAGCCCCCGTCCACCGGGAGCGCCGCGCCGGTCACGAACGCGGCTCGATCCGAGCACAGGTAGGCCACGGCGAACCCGACCTCCTCGGGCTCCCCCACGCGTTTGATCGCCTGTGGCCGGATCAGCTCGGCGACGAACTCGGGCGGCGACGCGTCCATCAACGGTGTGCGGATCGCGTTCGGGCACACCGCGTTGACGCGCACGCCCGCCTCCCCGTACTCCACGGCCGCGTTGCGCGTCAGCCCGATGATCCCGTGCTTGCTCGCCGTGTAGGGGCTGATGAGGGGCACGGCCTGCATCCCCGCCACCGACGCGATGTTGACGATCGCGCCCCCACCACGCTCGACCATCGCCGGGATCTGGGCCCGCATGCCGAGGAACACGCCCTTCAGGTTCACGTCGAGGACGCGGTCGTACTCCTCCTCGGTCACGTCGGCCAGGCGCTTGTGCACGGCGATCCCGGCGTTGTTGACCGCGCAGTCGAGGCGGCCGAACCGCGCCAGCGCGGCGTCCACCAGCGCGGCGCAGTCCCGCGCGGACGTCACGTCGCACGGTGTGAACACCGCCGTGCCACCCTCGGCCTCGATCAGCCCGACCGTCTCCTCACCGCCCGGTGCGGCCGTCTCCAGGTCGGAGACCAGTACCGCCGCCCCCTCGCGCGCCAGTTCCCGCGCCACGCCCCGGCCGATCCCCCCGGCCGCGCCCGTGACCACGGCGGTCTTCCCCGCGAGCAGCCCCACCGCTACGCCCCTTCCGTCCGGATCACCAGCTTGAGCACGTCGGCGGGGTGGCGCAGCGCGTGGTCCACGGCAGCGGGCGCCTCCTCCAGCGGCACCTGATGCGTGACCAGCCGCTCGACGTGCTCGCGGTGCCTGCCGACCAGGCGCACGGCCTCGGCGAAGTCGGCCGCGGTGCACACGGTCGAGCCGAGCAGGTCGATCTCCTTGCGCGTGAACGCGTCGATCGGCAGCGCCACCCGCTCGTGCGAGATGCCGACCACGACCACCCGCCCGGCGGGCGCCACCACCTCCACCGCGTCGGCGATCGCGGCGGGGTGCCCGGTGCAGTCCAGCACCACCGCCGGCCCCTCGCCGCCCGACCACTCCCGCGCGGCGCCCACGACGTCCGCGCCGCCGATGTGGAGCTGATCGGCTCCCGCCGCGGCGGCGGGCGCGAGCCGGTCGGCGACCACGTCGGTGACCAGCACCCGGGCGCCGCGGTCGAGCGCCCCGAGCGTGACCGCCTGGCCGATCGGCCCGGCGCCGAGCACGAGCACCGCATCGCCCGCGGCGACAGCGCCCCGCTCGAGGGCCCGGACCGCGATCGACATCGGCTCGCAGAACGCCGCGGGGGCGGGCGGCAGGTCGCCGACGTCGAAGACCTGGCCGGCCGCGACCTCGACCCGCTCGGCGAGCGCGCCGTCGACGTGCACGCCGACGAGGCGGAAGTTCGGGCAGGCGTTCCCGCGTCCGATCCGGCACGCCCGGCACCGCCCGCACGACGACAGCGGGTGGACGGCGACGCGTCGCCCCACTGCGAGCCCTGGCGGGCAGCCCGGGCCCAGCGCCTCCACCACGCCGGCGAACTCGTGGCCCTGCACCCGCGGGTACTGCGGGCCGAACGCGGGCGGCGTGGCGAGCTCTCCGGTGAGGAAGTGCAGGTCGGACCCGCAGATCCCCACGGCCTCCGGCCGCACCACCACCCGCCCCGCGCCGGGTTCCCCGGGATCGGCCACCTCACCGACCTCCATGGTCCCGGCCCGCCGGGTCACCACCGCCCGCATCCGACCTCCTCGTCCCGCGCGCCGCGGGACGTTAGTGACGGCCGCGGCGGCCGGCGGGTTCGCGGCCACACCGGTGCACGGGGACACGGGTGCCGTGCGCTGCCGCGCGGGTGGGCGGCGCCGGCCCGCCGTGCTTGACACTCCCCGGCGGGCCGTCTGTGATGGCCCCGGGTCCTGGTCCGGCCGGCCGACCGCGAGGAGGCGGATCGAGGATGGCCGTCCTCGTCGACACGCGCAGCGTGCCGCCCGCCGAGCGGTTCGCGTGCTGGCACGAAGCGGCGTCGAAGATCTTCTTCCCGCTGCGGGTCGAGCGCGACCGGGGCGGGCCGTTCTTCGGCCGGGTGCTCGGCCACCGGCTCGGCCCCCTGCAGGCGTTCCGGGTGGCGGGTGACCCGAACACCTGCATCCGCACGCCCCGCGGGATCCGGCAGGGCGACCCCGAGGAGCTGCAGCTGCACCTGCTGCGCCGCGGGCGCGGCCGGGTCGGCCAGGCCGACCGGGTGAGCGACCTGCTGCCCGGCGACCTGGTGGCGCAGGACACCTCGCGGCCCTACACGATCGCCGTCGACGAGCCGTTCGAGCTGCTCGTCGTCAACGTCCCGAAGTACCTGCTGGGGTCCTGCGCCGATCGGATCGAGGCGCGCACCGCACTGCGGATCCCGGGCGACTCCGGGCTGGCCGCCCGCGCCGGACCGTTCCTCACCGGGCTGCTCGACGGTCTCGACGACGGCTCGATCCCGGAGTCCGACGCCTTGGCCGACACCCTGGTCGGGCTGCTGCGCGCGCTGTACAGCAGCGGGGAGCCGGCCGTGCCGAGCGACCCGGCGGCGCTGCTCCTGCGCCGGATCCACGCCTACGTCGAGCAGCACCTGCCCGATCCCGGCCTCGGGCCGGAACGGATCGCGGCCGCGCACTTCATCTCGGTGCGCTACCTGCACAAGCTCTTCCAGCGCGAGGGCGTCTCGGTGTCCCGGTTCGTGCAGCAGCGCAGGCTGGAGCGCTGCCGGCGCGACCTGGCCGACCCGGCCCTGGCCGGGCGCACGATCGCGTCGGTCTGCCGCGCCTGGGGCATGCCGAACCCCGACCACTTCAGCCGCGTGTTCCGCGCCGCCTACGGCTGCCCGCCCGCGCGATGGCGGGCCGGCGCGCTCGGCGGTGGCTGACACCCCTGTGCGCGCACGAACGGATGTGGTGCACGCCGGGGAAGGCCCGGGCCCGCCGGGGCGCGGATCGTGGCGGCATGACGGAGTTCTGGCGCGAGATCAAGCCGATCGCGAACGTCTTCCGGCCGGGCGCCCTGCCCGACCTGCACGTCAGCGACGGCCCGATCGACGACGACCGCTACTACATCCCGCTGTCGGAGACCGTGGGCTCCCGGCCGCTGTTCATCTCCACCAGCCAGAACCGCTGGTGCGACGTGCTCATGGCACGCGGCGCGGGCCTGGTGAACCGGCACTACCACCCGCACCAGGTCTTCGCCTACACGATCTCGGGGCGCTGGGGCTACCTGGAGCACGACTGGGTCGCGACGGCGGGCGACTTCGTCTACGAGGCACCCGGCGAGGGCCACACGCTGGTGACCTACGAGTCCGACGAGCCCACCCGCATCACGTTCAACGTGACCGGCCCGCTGATCTGGCTTGACGAGAAGGGCGAGCCGGAGAGCACGTTCGACGTGTTCGACTACATCGACCTGTGCCGCTCCCACTACGAGCAGGTCGGCCTCGGCGCCGACTTCGTCGACCAGTTCATCCGGTGACCGCCCGGCCCGCTACCGGGTGGCCCGCAGGTGCTCGGCGATGTCGGCGATGCGGCCCAGTACGCCGTTGAGGAAGCGCGGGCTGTCGTCGGTGGACAGCGTCTTCGCGAGCTCGACGGCCTCGGTGATCGCCACCGGGTCGTCGATCTCGTCGACCCACAGCAGCTCGAACACCCCGATCCGCAGCAGCGTGCGGTCGACGGCGGGCATGCGCGCCACCGTCCAGCCCTCGGCGTGCTCGGCGAGCAGCTGGTCGATGCGCTCGCGGTGGGCGACCACGCCCTCGACGAGCATCGCGGCATAGTCGGACACCGGCGGCGCGTCGTCGGTCTCGCGGCGCTGCGTGAGCACCGCGAGCGGGTCGTCGCCCCGCGCCTCGGACTCGAAGAGGATGTCGAGCGCACGTTTGCGCGCCCTCGTGCGCGCCCTCTGCAGCCGTGGCTCGGCCATCAGTTCGATACGCGGCCCAGGTACCGCCCGTCGCGGGTGTCCACCTTGACCTTCTCGCCGGTCGTGACGAACAGCGGCACCTGGATCTCGGCGCCGGTCTCGAGGGTGGCGGGCTTGGTGCCGCCGGTGGAACGGTCGCCCTGCAGGCCAGGGTCGGTGTGGGAGATCACCAGCTCGACCGAGGTGGGCAGCTCGACGTACAGCGCAGTGCCCTCGTGGAAGGCGACCATCGCGTTCTGGTTCTCGAGCATGTAGTTCGCGGCCGAACCGACGGTGCTCTCCGGCACCGGGATCTGGTCGTAGGTGTCGCCGTCCATGAAGACGAAGTCGGTGCCGTCGCGGTACAGGAAGGTCATGTCCCGCCGGTCGACGGTGGCCGTGTCGACCTTGGTGCCGGCGTTGAAGGTCTTGTCGACGACCTTGCCGGTGAGCACGTTCTTGAGCGTGGTGCGCACGAATGCGCCGCCCTTGCCGGGCTTCACGTGCTGGAACGCCGTGACCGACCAGAGCTGGCCGTCCAGGTTGAGAACCAGACCGTTCTTGAGGTCGTTCGTCGTGGCCACGTGCGCCTGACTCCTCGCAGTTGTCGCGGGCGCGCGGTACCGGAGTGTCGGTGCGCGCCGGGTTGCTTCATGAAGCGGCGCGCTGCAGCGGCGCCGTCGTCCGCCGTCGAGTTTACCGTCAGACTTCGAGCAGCTCGCGCGTGGTGTGGGTGAGCAGCTCCGGCCCGCCGTCGCGCACCACCAGCGTGTCCTCGATGCGCACGCCACCCTGCCCGGGCAGGTACACCCCGGGCTCCACGGTGACCACCATCCCCGACTCCACGGTGCCGGTGCCGGTGCGGGCGAGCGCGGGCGCCTCGTGGATCTGCAGCCCGACCCCGTGACCCAGGCCGTGCACGAACTCCTCGCCGCGCCCCGCGCGCTCGACCACATCGCGGGCCGCCGCGTCCACCGCCGTGACGTCCGTGCCCGGCGCGAGCGCGGCCCGCCCTGCGGCCTGCGCCTCGGCGACGAGCGCGTGCATCTCCCGCTGCCAGTCGGCGGGCCGGCCGAGGACCACCGTGCGGGTCATGTCGGAGTGGTACCCGTCCACCAGCGCCCCGAAGTCGATCTTCACGAGGTCCCCGGACCGCAACTTCGCCGCGGTGGGCCGGTGGTGCGGCACCGCGGTGTGGGCCCCGGCGGCCAGGATCGTGTCGAACGCCGGCCCGGCGGCGCCGAGACGGCGCATCCGGTCCTCCAGGTCGAGCGCGGCCTCCCGCTCGCTGCGCCCCGGCCGCAGCCCACCCGCCGCGAGCAGCTCCGCGAACGCGGCGTCGGCCACCGCGCACGCCTGCCGCAGCGCCTCCACCTCCCCGGCGTCCTTCACCGCCCGCAGCCGCTGCACCAGGCCGGGAGCGCGGTGCAGCGGCACCCCGGCCGCCTCGGCCAGCGCGTCATGGGCGTCGACGGTGACGGAGTCGGACTCGAAGCCCAGGCGCTCGACCCCCAGCCGCCGCGCCCGCCGCGCCAACGCCACCGCGCTGATCCGGTCGATCACGGTGTCCAGGTCGCCCACCTCGGCCGCCGCCTGCGTGCGGTAGCGGCCGTCCGTGCAGAACCGGCTGGCGGCGTCGCCGTCGGCGTGCACGAGCAGCGCCGCGTTCGAACCGGTGAAACCGGTCAGGTAGCGGACGTTGACCAGGTCGGTGACGAGGAGGGCGTCGACCCCCGCGCCGGGCAGCAGCGCGCGCAGCGCCGCCCGCCGATCGGAGCAGGACATGCGGCCACCCTACGACCAGGATGTGTCCGCGGCCCTCCACCCGGGGTAGCTCAAACCCATGAGAATCGGTACGAGCATCGGCCTGCTCGCGGTGGGCCTGATCCTCGCCCTCGCCGTCCGCGTCGACGTGGGCGGCGTCGACCTCGAGCTCGTCGGCTGGATCCTCGCCGTCGTCGGCGTGATCGGGCTGGTGGCGAGCCTCGTGCTGGCCCGCCAGACCCGGCCCGTCGTGCGGCGGGGTGCGGAGTACCCGCAGCCCCCCACCCACCCGCCGGACACGCGGTACTGACCCCGCGCACGCCGACCCACATGAGACGGTCCCTCGATCAGCCGTGAGGTACTGCTCGGCGGGGCTTGATCGGGCTGAGCAGTACGTCCCTGTCGGCACCGCGACACGCCGGTACCTCCCGGCCGCAGATGCGGCACCGTCCAAAGCTCACCCGCCATCGGCACAGCGCGGCCAGGCAATCCGCCCGGACCGGGTCATCGCACCGAACCACACACCACGGTCGCCCGAACAGCCCAGACGTACTGCCCGGGGCGGCTGATCGCACCGAGCAGTACGTCACAGTCGCCACCACGACGCCCCGGTACGTCTCGGGCACGGAGGCGGCCGGCGTGGCGAGGCCCCGAACCCGCCCGGACCGGGTCATCGCGCTCCGAGCCGCACACCACGGTCACCGAACAACCCAGACGTACTGGTCGAGGCCATTGATCGAACCGAGCAGAACATGACGGTCGGCACCGCGACGACCTGGTACGTCTCGCGCACGGATGCCGTCGCGGCCGAGGCACCCGGCCGCCCCGGCCACACGCGACAACCGGCGACCCGCACAACGCGGTCGTCGGCCCAGCTCTGGGATGCTGCTCGACCGACCGCGGGACCGACGCACATGATCGGAGAGTTGGCGCATTCCCGTGTCGAATTCGCCCGTTCTTGCGCAGAAGCAGCGATCTCCGCACGACGACGCCCAAGACCGGACCGGTGATCGCTCCGAGCCGCACACCACGGTCACCGAACAACCCAGACGTACTGGTCGGGGTCATTGATCGAACCGAGCAGAACATGACGGTCGGCACCGCGAGGGTCCGGTACGTCTCGGGCACGGATGCACTGAAAGCCGGCGACCCGCACAACGCGTTCGTCTGGGCAGCCTGGAGGTGCTCCGATGCTAGGCCTGCGCCTGGGTGCGGGTGGCGAGCCAGCGCAGCGCGAGGGGGTAGCCGTCCACGCCGAGCCCGACGATCACGCCCGTGGCGACGCCGGAGATGTAGGAGTGGTGGCGGAACTCCTCCCGCCGGTGCACGTTCGTGATGTGCACCTCGATCAGCGGGGCGGTGAGCTGGGCGCACGCGTCGCGCACGGCCACGGAGGTGTGCGTCCACGCCGCGGCGTTCAGCACCACCGGCGCGCCCGCGTCGGCGGCCTCGTGCAGCCAGCCCAGCAGCTCGCCCTCGTGGTCGGTCTGGCGCACGTCGACCTGCAGGCCCAGCTCGGCGGCCGAGCGCTCGCACAGCGCGACGAGGTCGGCGTAGGTGGTGCTGCCGTAGACCGCGGGCTCGCGGGTGCCGAGCCTGCCCAGGTTGGGACCGTTGAGCACGAGGACCGCGGTCATGCGGGCGCTCCCGTCGACTCCTGCGCGGACACCGCCGCGTACGCCTGTTCCAGCAGTTCCGGCTCCGGGCCCTCCAGCCGGCCCGGTTTCGCCACGCCGTCGAGCACCACGAACCGCAGTGTGCCCGCGCGCGCCTTCTTGTCGCCGCGCATCGACTCGACCAGCTCGGGCAGCACCCCCGGCACGTAGCCGACGGGCAGGCCGAGCGAGGACAGCACGGCGCGGTGCCGGTCGGCCGTGGCGTCGTCGAGGCGCCCGGCGGCCCGGGCCAGCTCGGCCGCGAACACCAGGCCGACGCTCACCGCCGAACCGTGGCGCCACCGGTACTCCTCGCGCCGCTCGATGGCGTGGCCGAGGGTGTGCCCGTAGTTCAGGATCTCCCGCAGGTGCGACTCGCGCAGGTCGGCGGCCACCACCTCGGCCTTGACCCGGATCGAGCGCTCCACGAGCTCGGGCAGCACCGGGCCGGCCGGGTCGAGCGCGGCCACCGGGTCGGCCTCGATGCGCTCCAGGATCACCGGGTCGGCGATGAAGCCGGTCTTCACGATCTCCGCGCTGCCCGCCACCAGCTCCGACCGCGGCAGCGTGTCGAGCACCGCGAGGTCGACGAGCACCGCCGACGGCTCGTGGAACGCCCCCACGAGGTTCTTGCCCGCCGCCGTGTTGATGCCGGTCTTCCCGCCGACGGCCGCGTCGACCATCGCGAGCAGCGAGGTGGGCACGTGCACGACCCGCACCCCGCGCATCCAGGTGGCCGCCACGAAGCCGGCGAGGTCGGTGACCGCGCCGCCGCCCAGCGACACCACGACGTCGCCGCGCGTGAGGCCGGCACGCGCGCAGACCTCCCAGCAGAACCCGGCCACGGCCAGCGCCTTGCCGTCCTCGGCGTCGGGCACCTCCACGCGGTGCGCGTCCAGGCCCGCGCCCTCGAGCTCGCCACGCACGGCCTCGGCGACGTCGGCCAGCGCGGGCTGGTGGACGATCAGCGCGACCCGGGCGCCCAGCCCCGCGACGGTGGCGGGCAACTCGCCCCGCACCCCACGGCCCACGAGCACCGGGTAGGGCCGCTCCGTCGCCACGTCGATCCGCACCGCGTTCACGGGGGATCACCCTACTGACCGCCCCGCACCGGTGACCGCAGCGGTCAGAGGCGGACGCTGGGGTCCGGGAGCGCGGAGCCACCGCGCGGGGTGGGGCGATCCAGGGGGTCGTCCGGGTCGACCGGGTCCGCCGGGGCCGACGCGGGGACCTCCCCCAGCGCCTCCAGCACGGCCCGGGCCACCTGGTTGGCGCTGCGCCGGTCGGTGTCGACCTGCACGGTGGCGACCTCCCGGTACAGCGGCGCCCGCCCGTCGAGCAACGCCTTGAACGTGGCGCGCGGGTTGACGCCCGCGAGCAGCGGCCGCGCCGTGGACATCCCGGTGCGCCGCAGCCCGTCGGCCAGTCCGACGTTCAGGAACACAACCCGGTGCTCGCGCAGCAGCGCGCGCGTCTCGGCCGCGAGCACGGCGCCCCCGCCGAGGGCCAGCACGCCGTCGTGGCTCGCCAGCGCCTCCGCGACGACCTCGCGCTCCAGCTTCCGGAACGCCTCCTCACCGTCCTGCAGGAAGATGTCGGCGATCGCCCTGCCGGCGCGCTCCACGATCAGGGCGTCGGCGTCGGCGAACGCGACGTCCAGGCGCCGCGCCAGCACGCGGCCGACAGTGGTCTTCCCGGCCCCCGGCGGGCCGACGACGACCAGCGTGGGGCGACTCTCGACAGGCACGTGCGCAGCGTAGTGACCGCCCGGCCACCCGATGCGGGGACGTTCGGTGCGCCGGAACCGCTCCCCCGCGGCAGCTGAATCGTTGATCAGATATGGTCCGAGGACCGCGAATCCGTACGATCGGAGCAGCCGGTGATCCACCCCGAGAGCGACGAACGCCGCGAGGGCGATCGGTGAGCCACCCCGACGAGATGCCCCCACCCCCGGACGGGCCCACGCCCGCCCGCGAGCAGCTCCCGCTCCCCCGCCGCCGGCGTCAGTCCCACCTCGAGCCGCAGCTGCGCACGCCCGGCGGGCCCGGTTCCGGTACCCCGTTCGCCGCGTTCGCCGCCGAGGGCACCCCGGCGCCCGCCACGGCAGGCCCCACCGGGTACTGCGCCGACCGCGCCGCCGCCTTCCACGCCGGGGCCCACCGCGGCCGCAGCACCGCCGCCGAGGACGCCTCGCCCGCCGGGCGCTCGGGCGGCCCCGACACGCGGCAGCACGCCACCGAGCACTGACGGAAGCACCGCCGGGAGCACTGCGCGGCGGGCCGGCCGGGCCCGCCTGCGCCGGGCTCAGCTCGTGGCGTCGAGGTAGCCGCGCAGGTTGCGCCGGGTCTCGGCGAGCGAGTCGCCGCCGAACTTCTCCAGCGCGGCGTCGGCGAGCACGAGCGCCACCATCGCCTCGGCCACCACACCCGCAGCCGGCACGGCGCACACGTCGGACCGCTGGTGGATCGCCTGGGCGGGCTCACCGGTGGCGACGTCCACCGTGCGCAGGGCGCGCGGGACCGTGGAGATCGGCTTCATCGCGACGCGCACCCGCACCGGTTCGCCGTTGGTCATGCCGCCCTCGATGCCCCCGGCCCGGTTGGACAGGCGCTGCACCGGCTCTCCGGGCACCATCTCGTCGTGCGCGGCGCTGCCCCGCCGCCGGGCGGTGCGGAACCCGTCGCCGATCTCGACGCCCTTCATCGCCTGGATGCCCATGAGCGCCCCGGCGAGCCGCGCGTCGAGCCTGCGGTCGCTCTGCACGTAGGAGCCGATCCCCACGGGCAGGCCGTAGGCGATCACCTCCACGACGCCGCCGAGCGTGTCGCCCTCCTGCTGCGCGGCGTCGACCTCGGCGACCATCGCCGCCGTGGCCTCGTCCGACCAGGCCCGCACCGGGCTCGCGTCCACCCGTTCCAGGTCGCGCGGGCCCGGCATCTCGCCCTCCGGTGCCTCGACGGAACCCAGCGCCACCACGTGGGACACGACGGACACGTCCAACGCCTGCGCCAGGAACGCCTTCGCCACCGTGCCGAGGACGACCCGGGCCGCGGTCTCGCGGGCGCTGGCCCGCTCCAGCACGGGCCGCGCGTCGTCGAAGCCGTACTTGGTCATACCGGCGAGGTCGGCGTGGCCCGGCCGGGGGCGGGTGAGCGGCGCGTTGCGGGCCCGCCCGGCGATGAGCTCGGGGTCGACGGGGTCGGCCGCCATGACGGTCTCCCACTTCGGCCACTCGGTGTTGCCGATGCGCACGGCCACCGGGCCGCCCTGGGTGACCCCGTGCCGCACCCCGCCGATGACCTCCAGCTCGTCGGCCTCGAACTTCATCCGGGCGCCGCGGCCGTGGCCGAGCCGGCGCCGGGCGAGCTCCGCGGCGAGCTCCTTGGTGGTGATCCCGACCCCGGCGACCATGCCCTCCAGCACGGCGACCAGGGCAGGACCGTGGGACTCCCCGGCGGTGATCCAGCGCAGCACGAGCGCGATTGTCTCACCCCGCGGCAGTGCCTCCTCCCGCACCCAGTGCCAGCAGCACGACCGCCACCAGCCAGCAGGACACGAGCATCGAGGGCCCGTGGGGCACGGTGCGCGCCTGGCCGGCCCGGGCGAGCACCCCGCCGGCCCCGGCCGCTACCCCGGACCGCGCCCCGGCACCGACGCCGGCCGGCGCACTCATGGCCGCTCCGGCCGCCGTGAGCAGCGCGGCGAGCAGCGCCGCCAGGGCGAGGGCGGGCCAGGCCACCGCCGCCAGTACCGCTCCGAGGGGAGCCGCGAGCTTCACGTCGCCCGCGCCGACCGCCCTCCGGTCGGCCAGGTGCACCGCGGCGTGCACGGCGACGGCGACCGCCGCCCCGGCCGCACCGCGCACCGCGGCCTGCGGCCCCACCGGGAGCAGGAGCAGCAGCGCGGCCGGCAGCGCGGGCACCGTGAGGGTGTTCGGCAGCCGCCGGTGGCGCAGGTCGACCGCGCCCGCCGCGACGACGAGCCAACCCAGCGCCAGCACGACGGGCACCCACCGCACCGGCAGCCCGCCGACCGTGCCCGCCACCGCGGTGGCCGCCCACAGCACCGCTACGCCCAGCTCGCACCAGGGCGGCGGGATCCGCGTGCCGCGGCGCATCCGGCGCAGCAGCACCCGCGCGCCCGCACCGGCCCACACCCCGGCACCTGCGGCCACCACCACCGGCAGCACCGTGCCCAGCGATCCCAGCAGCCCCTGCGTTCCCGGCATCCCGGCTCCTCCCCCGCGTCGCTCCTGCACCGATGATCGGCGGTCGGGTCGCTGCGGGCCGTCGGTGCTGCGGATCTGTGGACAGCCGGACCCGAGGTGGACAACCGCGCTGCCCGGTGGCCGAACCGTCGGACCTCTCTGCACGGCGAGTTGCACCGCGCGCCGCTGCCCGGCGCTGTCACCGGCAGGGCAGGATCGAGGGGTGGAGCGGCGGGAGATGCGGGTGGCGCGGGCGGTCATCACCGCCGAGGTGGACCACGGCGTCGCCGAGCTCGTCGGCGACCCCGACCGCCCGCAGGGCTGGACGCTGTTGCTCGACGGCACCGCGCAGTCGCACGTCGACCTCGACGACCCGACGCACCTCGAATTCGAGTACGTGCGGCGGCTGGCCCACGTCGCCGACCTCGCGGCCCCGCCCCACGCGCCGCTGCGGGTGCTGCACCTCGGCGGCGGTGCGTGGACCCTCGCCCGCTACGTGGCCGCCACCCGTCCCACGTCCGAGCAGCGGGTGGTGGAGCTGGACGCGGGGCTGGTCGACCTCGTCGCCTCCCGGCTGCCCGCCGACGGCACCGGCATCGAGGTCACCGTGGGCGACGCGCGGGCGGCGCTCGCCACCGTGCGGCCGGGATCGTTCGACCTGGTGGTGCTCGACGTGTTCGCGGGGGCGCGCACCCCGGCGCACCTCACGTCCGTGCAGTTCGTGCGGGCCGCGGCGACCGTTCTGGCCCCCGGCGGGATCTACACCGCGAACGTCGCCGACGGCGGCGCGCTCGCGTTCGCCCGCACGCAGGTGGCGGCCGCGGCGGCGGTGTTCCCGGAGGTCGCCGTGCTGGCGGTGCCGCAGCTGCTGCACGGGCGCCGGTTCGGCAACCTCGTGCTCGTGGCGTCGGAGCACCCGCTCCCGGTGGACGAGCTGGCGCGGCGCGCGGCGGGCGACCCGTTCCCGGCGCGGGTGCTCGCCGGGTCCGAGCTGCGCCGCTTCACCCGCGGTGCCCGCGCGCCGGTGGACGGAGCGGCGACGCCCTCCCCGCTGCCACCGCCGGGCTTCTTCGGCCGTCCTGCCGACTGACCGGTGCCGGCCGGTGACGAAACCGGTCAGAAGGCGCCGTTCTGCCTGGCCTCGCGCACGTTGGCGTTGTGCTCCTCGAGCGTCTCCGCGAAGCACGACGTGCCGTCGGTGCGGCACCGCACGAAGTACAGCCACGGCCCCTGGGCGGGTTCCAGCGCCGCGGCGATGGCCTCCCGGCCGGGCGCGGCGATCGGCGTGGGCGGCAAGCCGGCCACGGCGTAGCTGTTGTAGGGGCCCGGGCGGGCGCGGTCGGCAGCGGTGGTGCGCAGGGCCTGCAGGTCGAGCGGGTAGTTGACCATCGAGTCGAGCTCGAGCCTGCGTCCGGCGCCGAGCCGGTTGTAGATCACCCGGGCCACCCGCGGCATGTCCGGGTTGATCGCCTCCTTCTCCACGAGCGAGGCGATCGTGAGCAGCTCGTAGGGGCTGGTGCCGATGCTCTGCGCGCCGGCGACCAGCCCGGTGGCCTCGAGGCGCCGGGCCGAGGTGGTGAGCAGGCCGCGCAGGACGTCGACAGCGGTCTCGCCCGGGGCCACGTCGTAGCGGCCCGGCACGAGCAGGCCCTCGAGGCGGCGCCGCGGCTCGGCCGCCCCGACGCTCTCGAGGGCCCACTCGGGCACGCCGAGCTCGGCCGGGTCGGTGTCGGTCATGGCGGTGCGCAGCTCGTCGGCGGAGACGCAGCGCTCCTCGCCGTCGAGCCGGGCACAGGTGGCCTGCGAGATGAGGGTCAGCACGCCGGGCGCCACCGTGCCGTCGGGGGCGCGCGTGTCGTCGAGCTGCACGCCGCCGCGGATGTCCAGCTCCCCCACGCGGGAGTCCGGGTCCAGCATCATCTCGACGGCCGCGGCCCCCGACATCTGGCGGCGCATCTGGTAGAAGCCGGGCTGCACGGCGCGGATGCGTTCCTCGCCCTCGGCGGCGCGGGTGAACGACTCGGGGGCGGCCACGACACCCTGCTGGGCGAGCTCCACGCCGATCTGGCGGGTCGAGTCGCCGTCCTCCACCTCGATCACGACGTCGCCCGTGCCCGGACCCTCGAAGTCGGGCACGGAGAACCAGATGACGAACGAGTACACCCCGCCTGCGGCCACGCCGCCGAGGAGCAGCACCGCGAGCACGAGCACGAGGGTGCGGCCACGCCGGCGGCGGGGCTCGGCGTCCGGCGCGTCGTCCGGCTCGGGATCCGGATCCTCCGCCGACTCGGACGGCGGCTCGGGGCGGGCGGCCGGGGGCTCCGGGCGCCGGGCAGCCCCGGGCACCCGCGGCGCGGAACCGGGCCCGGGCGCCGGTGGCGTGACGGGCACGGGGACGGTGGGAGGCCCGGGGTCGGCGGGCGGGCCGGAGTGCGGCGGCCGCGCGGTGCCGAGCCGCGGGAGCGGGCCCCCCTGCGGCCGGGCCGGCGGCGGGAGGGGACGGGCGACGGGTCGCCGCTCACCGGTACCCGGCGGGCGGGGCGTCCGTCGGTGGTCCCATCCGTCCGGGTTCACGACACCGGAGAGTAGCCATCCGGCGAACGCCGCCGCACCGGCGGGTCGCCCGTACGGCCGCACGGTGACCGGCGCCCGTTCACCGACGGGCGTCCAGCCAGCCCTGCAGGATCGCGACGGCCGCGGCCTGGTCGACCACGGCGCGTTGCTTGCGCCCCTTCACGCCGCGTTCCCGCAGCTGGCGCGTGGCGACGACGGTGGTCAACCGCTCGTCGGACAGCTCGACGGGCACCTCGAGCACGCCCGCCAGCGCGTCGGCGAAGGCGCGGGCGGCCTCGGCGGCGGGGCCCTCCACGCCCTTGAGCGTGCGGGGCAGCCCGACGACGACGCCGACCGCGTCGTGCTCGGCCACGAGCGCGGCGATCGCACGCAGGTCGGCACCGCCCTCGACGTCGCGCGGCACGGTGACGAGGGGGGTGGCCAGCACGCCGCCCGGGTCGCAGATCGCGACCCCGACCCGGACGGCGCCGACGTCGATCCCGAGCAGTCGTCCCCGGTTCACCCGAGGAGCGCGGCGCGCAGGGCGGCCACGGCGTCGGGCACGCCGGCGGGGTTGGTGCCCCCGCCCTGGGCGAGGTCGGGCTTGCCGCCGCCGCGCCCGCCGACGGCCGGGGCGAACGCCGGGATCAGCTTGCCGGCGGCGAGGCCGCGGTCGCGCGCGGCGGCCGTGGTGGCGACCACGAACGACACCTTGTCCCCGTCGGCGGAGAACAGCGCGACGACGCCGGGGCGCGCGCCCAACCGGCCGCGCACGTCGGAGGCGAGCGCGCGCAGGTCGTTGCCGCCCACGCCGTCCGGGGCGGCGACGGCCACGAGCGCGATGCCGTCGACGTCCTCGGCGCCCTCGGCGAGCGCGCCGGCCGAGGAGAGCACGGCGTCGGCGCGGACCTTCTCCAGCTCGCGTTCGGCCTGCCGCAGCCGCTCCACGACACCGCCGATGCGCTCGGGCAGCTCCTCGGGCCGGGCCTTGAACTGCTCGGCCAGCTGGGAGACCAGCACGTGCTCCTTGGCGAGGAACCGGAACGCGTCGAGCCCCACGAGGGCCTCCACGCGCCTCACCCCGGAGCCGATCGAGGCCTCCGAGAGGAGCTTGACCAGCCCCAACTGCCCGGAGCGGTGCACGTGGGTGCCGCCGCACAGCTCGCGCGAGTAGTCGCCGATCTCGACGATGCGAACCTTGTCGCCGTACTTCTCGCCGAACAGGGCGAGGGCCCCGAGCTTGCGCGCCTCCTCCTGCGAGGTGACGAACCAGCGGACCTCCTCGTCGTTCTGCAGGACCGCGTTCACCTCGTCCTCGACGTCGGTGAGCACGGAGGCGGGCACGGCGCCGCCGGGCGAGGTGAAGTCGAACCGCAGGCGGCCGGGCGCGTTGAGCGAACCGGCCTGCGCGGCGGCGTCGCCGAGGTGCTTGCGCATGCCGGCGTGCACGAGGTGGGTGGCCGAGTGCGACCGCGAGACGGCGCCGCGCCGGGTGGTGTCGACCTCGGCCTGCACCGTGGCGTCCACGAGGGCCTCGCCCTCGCTGACGGTGCCCCGGTGCACGATGAGGCCCGGCACCGGCGACTGCACGTCGTCCACGTCCACGGTGAACCCGTCGCCGCGGATCCAGCCGGTGTCGGCCAGCTGCCCGCCGCCCTCGGCGTAGAAGGGCGTGCGGTCGAGCACGACCTCCACCTTCGTGCCCGCGCCCGCGGCGGGCACGCCCACCCCGTCGACGACGAGCCCGACGACGCGGGCCTCGGAGGTGAGGTCGGTGTAGCCGAGGAACTCGCTGCCACCGGCCGCGTCGAGCACGGCGCGGTAGACGGAGGCGTCGCCGTGGCCGACCTTGTGCTTGGCGGCGTCGGCCTTGGCGCGGGCGCGCTGCTCCTCCATCAGGGAGCGGAAGCCCTGCTCGTCGACCGACAGACCGGCCTCGGAGGCCATCTCGAGCGTGAGGTCGATCGGGAAGCCGTAGGTGTCGTGCAGCTGGAAGGCCTTGTCGCCCGCAAGCTGGGAGCCACCGGCCTGCTTGGTGGCCGCCACGGCGGTGTCGAAGATCCGCGAGCCGGCCGTGAGCGTGGCGAGGAAGGCCTCCTCCTCGGCGCGCACGACCGCGGAGATCCGCTCGAAGTCGGTGACCAGCTCCGGGTAGGCCGGCGCCATCGCGTCGCGGACCACCTCGGCGAACGAGTGCAGGACCGGCTCGTGCACGCCCAGCAGCCGGGCCGAGCGCACGATTCGGCGCAGCAGGCGGCGCAGCACGTAGCCCCGGCCCTCGTTGGACGGGGTGACCCCGTCACCGATGATCATCACGCCCGAGCGGGCGTGGTCGGCGATCACGCGGAACCGCACGTCGTCGGTGTGATCGGCGCCGTAGCGGCGGCCCGAGAACTCCTCGGCGCGGGCGATCACCGGCCGCACGAGGTCGGTCTCGTAGACGTTGTCGACGCCCTGGAGCAGGTAGGCCACCCGCTCGACGCCCATGCCGGTGTCGATGTTCTTCTTCGGCAGGCTGCCGATCGGCGGGTACCCCTTCTTCGGGGAGAGCTCACCGCGCTCGTCCTGCATGAAGACGAGATTCCAGATCTCGAGGTAGCGGTCCTCGTCGGCGACCGGGCCGCCCTCGCGGCCGTGCTCCGGGCCGCGGTCGAAGTAGATCTCCGAGCACGGGCCGCCGGGACCGGGCACGCCCATGTCCCAGTAGTTGTCCTCGCCGCCGCGGCGCTGGATCCGCTCCTCCGGCAGGCCGGCGATGCGGCGCCACAGCTCGATCGCCTCGTCGTCGTCCTGGTAGACGGTGACCCAGATGCGGTCCGGGTCGAAGCCGTACCCGCCCGCGTCCTGGCTGCCCGTGACCAGGTTCCAGGCGTGCTCGATCGCGCCTTCCTTGAAGTAGTCGCCGAAGGAGAAGTTCCCGGCCATCTGGAAGAACGTGTTGTGGCGGGTGGTCCTGCCGACCTCGTCGATGTCGCCGGTGCGCACGCACTTCTGGATCGAGGTGGCCCGTGGGTAGGGCGGCGGCACCTGGCCGAGGAAGTACGGCTTGAACTGCACCATCCCCGCGTTGACGAAGAGCAGGTTGGGGTCGTCGAGGATCAGCGAGGCGCTGGGCACGCGGGTGTGGCCCGCGGCGACGAAGTGGTCGGTGAAACGACGGGTGATCTCGTGGGTCTGCACGGTTGGCTTCCAAGGGTCGAACGGGAGGCAGGTGCCGGCTCGCGGTCAGTCTCCCGCAGCGAACGGGACGCGGAACGGCAGGGGGACGGCGCGCGGGCGCGCGCGGTCAGGCCCCTGCCCTGCGCGCTCGCGGGCGCGGCGTGGGCCGGGCGGGCGGCGCGGGCTCGGCCAGCGCGTCGGCCACCGTGGGGACGTGGGTGCCGGTGCGGCGTTCGACGAGGTCGGCGAGCTCCTGCTCCCGCTCGGTCATCCCGGCGCGCACCTCGGCGCCGAACGCGCCGAGGCCCGCGCCCAGTTCCCGCAGGCCCTCGGCGATGTTCGCCCCGACCCCGGCCGGGGTGAGGGCGTGGGCGGCCTCGGAGGCCCGCCGGGTGGCGTACACACCGACGGCGAGCCCGAGGCCGAGCCAGAACAGCCTCCTCACCGCCGGCGCCCCTTCCGCGGCCGCGAGTGGGCGCCCGCGTCGCGACCGGCGCGGCGAGCCTTGATCGCCTTGTTCACCCCGTAGCTGAACGCCGCCGCGCGGACGAGCGGGCCGCCGAGCGTGGCGGTGAACAGCGAGGTGAGCACGGAGACGTTGCTCGACACCGTGCGCGCGTTGGACGTGATGCCGTCGACCCGCTCCAGCTGCGTGTTCACCTGGTGCAGCGTGGTCTGGGCGTCGCGCAGCAGCGGGTCGCCGCCCTCGTGCGCCTTGCGGATCGCGATGGTGGCCTCGTCGAGCGTGCGCCCGAGCTTGAGCAGCGGGACGGCCAGCAGCAGCACGAGGACCACGAAGGCCCCCGCGGCGACGAGAGCCGCGATCTGGCCAGCCGACACGGAGCCTCCCCGAGCACTTGCGATCGCCGGTGTGTGATCCGCGCCAGATTACTCCCCGACGGCCCGAATGCGCGGTCAGGGCGCGCCGCCCGCAACCGGACGGCCACGCCCCGTCACCCGTCCGCGCAGGGCCGGTGGGTCACTCCTCGTCGTCCTCGTCCACGTCCGCGTCGCCCGCCGTGACGACCTGGCGGCGCAACCGGTTGAGCGCACGGTGCTGCGTGACGCGCACCGCGCCCGGCGTGGACCCGACCGCCGCGGCGGTCTCCTCGGCCGAGAGCCCGACGGCGATGCGCAGCACGAGCACCTCGCGCTGCCGCGGGGTGAGCAGGTGCAGCAGCGCCCCGAGCCGCTCGGTGAGCTCGACCTGCAGGAGGTGCTGCTCCGGCCCGTCGTGCGCCAGCGGCGTGTCCGGCACGTCGGGGACCGGCTCCGACCGGTTGCGCCCGATCGCCCGGAACGCGTCGGTGACCTTGTGCGCGGCGATGCCGTAGACGAACGCCCGGAACGACAGCCCGCGCAGCGTGTAGCCCGGCAGGGCGTTGACGACGGCGAGGCAGACCTCCTGGGCGACGTCGTCGGCCGAGCCCATGACGGTCTCGTGCCTGCCCAGCCGGGCCCGGCAGTACCGCAGCACCAGCGGGTGGATCTCGGCGAGCAGCCGCTCCCGTGCGCGCGGCTCGCCCGCGATCGCGGCGCGCAGGAGGCCCTCGAGCAACTGGGGGTCGGTCTCCGCGGCGGAGGCGCCGAGCACCGGCACCGCGGGATCGGGCAGCGACAGCGCGGTCTGGTCGACGACCGGTGCGGCGGCGACGGCGGCTTCGGCGTCGGCGGCCACGGCGAAGGCGGTCATCGTGCGACTGCCGGGACGACCGCGGCGTCGAGCCGGCGGGAGCTGTCGAAGAAGTGGTGGGCCAACAGGATGGACGCGATCATTCGGGTTCCCCTCCCCTGCGCCGGCGGCGCCCCGCCGGCGGCTGCGCGCCCCCCGGTCGGCTGGAGGTCGCGTACTGCGTTCGTGCTGTGCGGGTGCGCGTGTTACTGCCCGGCTCCCGCGGCCGAGAGGAGTCCGAATTGCCCGACCGAGCCTGCTGCGTCCCCCGACCGCGGCTGGTCTTTCCGGATCCCCTCGACTGCTCCGATCGTCGCCGTGCCCTGCGGTGATCGAAGTCGTTCGACGTTCAATCACGGAGTTTGGGTCCAACCCAAGTTGGAGTCAAGAGCAGTTCGGCCTGAAAAGGGTTACGCTGCGCCGGATGGCAGTTTCGAACCCCGCTCTGCCGGACGAGCCGCGCGCCCGGGCGGCCCGGACGAAGCGCGACCGCACCCGGCGGGCGCTGCTCGACGCCGCCGACGCGACGTTCGGCAGCCGGGGGTGGGCCCACACGCGGATGGAGGACGTCGCGGCGGCCGCAGGGGTCAGCGCAGCCACGGCATACAACCACTTCCCCTCCAAGCACCTGCTCGTCGGATGCGTGTACGCACCGCTCGTGCTCCCACTGCTGTCCGAGGCCGAGCACGACATCGCCACCGGACGGTCGGTGGTGGCCGCGCTCACCGACCAGGTCAGGGCCCTCGCGCGGATCAGCCAGCGCAACCGGAAGCTCACGGCGGCCTTCTGGTCGGCCGTGGAGGAGTACACGATCAAGGTCTCGGCGCCGCCCAACCCCGACGACGATGTCGACCCGCGCACGCTCGCGCCCGTGCCCACCCCGCTGCGCAAGCTCGTGGAGCACGGTCAGCGCACGGGTGAGCTGCGCCCGTTCCCGAGCGCGCTGGAGGTGAGCGGGATGGTGGTGAACCTGCTGCTGCTGCGCAGCATCAACCGGCCCGACGAGCCCGCGGAGCTCACGGCGGAGCTGCTGCTCACCGTGCTGTTCGGGATGCTGCGCCCCGAGCTGCTCACCGAGGCCGGCGTGGACGGGCGGCCGTTCCGCCGCCCCACCTGAACGGCCCGATCGGCACCGTCCGGTGGGACGGCCCGACCGGGCCCGGGCTCAGGCCCGGCTCTTGCGGCCGGTGACCTTGTTGTAGACCACCAGCACGATCACCGCGCCGATGATCGAGCCGATCCAGCCCGCGGGGTCGAACCCGCGCAGCCCGCCGGTGAGCAGCCCGAAGATCAGGCCGCCGACGATGGAGCCCACGCAGCCGAGGACGATGGTGCGCACGATGCCGATGTCGTCCTTGCCCGGCACCAGCGCGCGGGCGATGTAGCCCGCGACCAGCCCGAACACGATCCAGCCCACGATCGTCCAGAACATCCGGTTTTCCCCTCTCGGCCGATGCGCCGCCGAGCCTACCGGGGGAAGATCAGCTCTCCGCCAGGTCGGCCAGCGCACCCGCGAGCGCGTCCACCGCGAAGCGGATCTCGTCCTCGGTGACCACGAGCGGCGGCGACAGCCGCACGGTCGACCCGTGGGTGTCCTTGACCAGCACGCCGCGCCGCGCCATCGCCTCGCTCACGGCACGCCCGGCGCCCAGGCGTGGGTCGACGTCCACGCCGGCCCACAGGCCCGCGCGGCGCACCGCGACGACGCCGTGGCCGACGAGCCCCGCCAGCCGGTCGCCGAGCACCGCACCGAGCCTGCCGGCCGCGGCCAGGACACCCCCGGGCCCCTGGTCGGTGAGCAGGCCCACCACCGCTCGGCCCACCGCGCACGCGAGCGGGTTGCCGCCGAAGGTGCTGCCGTGCTGTCCCGGCTGCAGCACGCCCAGCACCTCGTCGTCGGCGACCACCGCCGAGAGCGGCAGGATCCCACCGCCGAGCGCCTTCCCGAGCACGTACACGTCGGCGTCGGTGCCCGCGCCGCGCGTGGCGAGGACGTGCCCGGTGCGGCCGAGCCCGGACTGCACCTCGTCGGCCACGAACAGCACGCGGGAGGCGTCGCAGATCGCGCGGACGGCGGCCAGGTAGCCCGCGGGCGGCACGATCACGCCCGCCTCGCCCTGCACCGGCTCGAGCAGCACGGCCACCGTGTCCGGGGTGACGGCCGCGGCGAGCGCGTCGCGGTCGCCGTAGGGCACCACGTCGAAGCCGGGGGTGAACGGGCCGAACCCGCCGCGCGCGTCCGGGTCGGTGGAGAAGCCGACCACGCTGATGGTGCGGCCGTGGAAGCCACCGGCGGCAACGATGATCCGCGCCCGGTCCTGCGGCACGCCCTTGACCTCGTAACCCCATTTGCGGGCAACCTTGAGCGCGCTCTCGACGGCCTCGACGCCGGTGTTCATCGGCAGCACCCGCTGCTTGCCGATCAGCTCCGCGAGCTCCGCGCAGAACGGGCCGAGCTGGTCGTTGCCGAAGGCCCGGCTGGTGAGGGTGAGCCGGTCGAGCTGCCGGTGCGCCGCGGCCACCAGGTCGGGGTGGCGGTGGCCGAAGTTGAGGGCGGAGTAGCCGGCGAGGCAGTCGAGGTAACGGCGCCCCTCGACGTCGGTGACCCAGGCGCCCGCGCCCTCGGCCACGACCACGGGCAGCGGGTGGTAGTTGTGCGCCGAGTGCTCGAGCACGAGCTCCTCGTGCGCCTCGGTGGCCGACCGCATCAGCGTCATGAACGCACCTCCAGCGTGCAGCACTTCGGTCCGCCGCCCCCTTTGAGCAGCTCTGACAGGTCGACGGGAGCGGGCTCGTACCCGCGCTCGCGCAGCGCGGCGGCCAGCCCGGTGGCCTGTGCGGGGAGCACGACGTGCCGCCCGTCGCCCACGGCGTTGAGGCCGAGCACGGCGGCGTCGGCCTGCTCCGCGACCACGGCGTCCGGGAACCGCGCCCGCAGCACCTCCCGGGACGCCGCGTCGAAGGCCTCGGGCAGCCAGGCGATCGTCGCGTCGTCGAGCACGGCGATCGCCGTGTCCAGGTGGTAGAAGCGCGGGTCGACCAGCCGCAGCGGCACCACCTCGCGCCCCAGCACCGCCGCGGCCTCGGCGTGGGCGCGCGGGTCGGTGCGGAAGCCGTGCCCGGCGAGCACGACGTCGCCGACGACGAGGAGGTCACCCTCCCCCTCGTTCACGAACTCCGGTCCGACGACGGGGTAGCCCGCGGCCTCGAACCAGGCGCGGTAGGCGCCGGCCTCCGCCGCACGCTCGGGGTGGCGGAACCGCGCGCCGAGGACCTTGCCGTCCACGACGGTGGCGCCGTTGGCCGCGTACACCATGTCGGGCAGGCCCGGGACGGGATCGATCAGGTCGACGCGGTGGCCGAGGTCCACGTAGGTCTGCCGCAACTCCTCCCACTGCGCGAGCGCACGGTCGCGGTCGACGGGCTCGCCGGGCCGCATCCACGGGTTGATCGCGTAGCGGACCTCGAAGTGCTCGGGGCGGCACATGAGGTAGTGCCGGGGGCGGGCGATTCGCTCGCCGGTGGTGGCCGCAACCGGCCGGGGCAGGACGCTGGTCACATGATCAACGGTAGGAACGGCGACGGGCGCCGGCAATCGCGGAATGCTGACCGCTCGCGGTGGATCGTTGCGTGTTTCCGTGGGATCACGCACGATCCCTGCGCAATCGTCAGGGGGTGCCGAACCCGGCGTCCTCCAGGGTCTTCCTCCCGAACTCCCCCGTCGCCAGCGCGACGAACGAGGCTGCGAGCTCGGGCTGCGGCGCACTCGACAACGCCGCGATCGGGTAGTCGTTCACCGCCTGATCCGCCTCGGGGAAGGCGACCCCCTGCACGGAGTCGCCTGCCGACCGGACGTCGGTGACGTAGACGAGCCCCGCGTCGGCGTTACCGGTGGACACCTTCCCGAGCACCGACCGCACGTCCGGCTCCTCGCTCACCGGGCTCAGCGTCACCCCGGTCGCACGCTCGATCTTCTCCGTGGCGGAGCCGCAGGGCACCTGCGGTGCGCACACCACCACCGTGACGTCCGGCCTGGCGAGGTCGGCGAACGTGGCGACGCCCTTGGGATTGCCGGGCGGGGTGGCGATCTGCAGGACGTTGGTGGCGAACGGGGTGGGCTCGCCCGCGACCTGGCCGGCGTCGACGACGGTGGTCATCGTGGACTCGTTCGCGGCCGCGAACACGTCCGCCGGCGCCCCGTTCACGATCTGCTGGGCCAGGTCGGACGAGCCTGCGAAGTTCAGGCGCACCTCCACGCCCGGGTTCTCGGTCTCGAACTGCGCCTTCAACGCCGTGAACGTGTCGGTGAGCGAGGCCGCCGCGAAGACGTTGAGCTCCCGCGTCTCCGGCGCCGCCCCGCCGCATCCGGACAGCAGCGCCACCACCACGGCGGCGAGCAGCACCTGCAGTCGCGTCCGCACGATCAACCTCCCTCGCTCGCACCTTCTCCGCATCCGCGGAGATGCACAGCGAATCTTCCCGCATCTGCACGTCACGAGAGTCCATCGCCACGCAGTCGAGACGGGGATCACCGGTGGGTCCCGTCAATGCGGGGGCGGGGCGGACGCGCGGCGCAGCAGCGGCGAGAGGACGAGCACCGACTTCGTCCTGGCCACGAACGGCTGGGCGCCGATCTGCTCGAGGACCTGCTCGAAGTGGCGCATGTCGGTGGCGACGATGCGCAGCACGGCGTCGGCGTCCCCGGAGACGGTGCTGGCGTCGACGACCTCGGGGAAGCGGTCCACGGCCCGGCGGATCACGGCGGGCGCGGTGCTGTTGCGGCAGTACAGCTCGACGTAGCCCTCCACCGTCCAGCCGAGGGCGCTCGGGTCGAGCCGCACCGTGAAGCCGGTGATGGCCCCGCCCGCGCGCAGCCGGTCGACGCGCCGCTTCACCGCCGACGCCGAGAGACCGATCCGCGCGCCCACCTCGGCGTAGCTGCGGCGCGCGTCCTCGACCAGCAGGGCGATGATCTCGGTGTCCAGGTGGTCCAGCTGCACGCGGACATCGTCCCCCGCACGGGGAGGGCGTGGCGCGGCAGGATGGCGGGCATGTACCGGGTGGACTCCGAGGTCGGCGCCCTGCGCGAGGTGATCCTGCACCGGCCGGGCCTCGAGCTGAAGCGCCTGACGCCGGGCAACAGGGACCGGCTGCTGTTCGACGACGTGCTGTGGGTGGCCCGCGCGCAGGAGGAGCACGACCGGTTCGCGGCGCTGCTGCGCGAGCGCGGCGTCGAGGTGCACCTGTTCGGGGACCTGCTGCGCAGCACGCTGGAGATCCCCGAGGCCCACAAGTACGTGCTCGACCGCATCTTCGACGACCGCGTGTACGGGCCGCTGGCCATCGACGCCCTGCGCAACTGCTTCGACGCGATGGACCCCGTCACGCTCACCGACCACCTCGTCGGCGGGATCACCAAGCGCGAGGTGCTGGACCGGATCCCGGAGCCGCGCTCGATCGCGTTCCACGTGCTCGAACCCGACGACTTCGTGCTCGAGCCGCTGCCCAACCACCTCTACACGCGCGACACGTCGGCGTGGCTCTACGGCGGGGTTGCGATCAACAGCATGCGCAAGAAGGCCCGCATGCGCGAGACCGTGCACTACGAGGCCGTCTACCGCTGGCACCCGCTCTTCGCGGGCGCGGACTACGCCGTGTGGTCCGCGGGCACGGTGAACGGGCCCGCCACCACCGAGGGCGGCGACATGCTCGTCCTCGGCGGCGGCGCGGTGCTGGTGGGCCTGTCCGAGCGCACCACCCCGCAGGGGGTGGAGCGGCTGGCGCGGCGGCTGTTCGCAGGCGGCGAGGTGGACCGCATCGTGGCGCTGCGCATGCCGCAGGCGCGCGCGTTCATGCACCTCGACACGGTGCTCACGATGGTCGACCCGGAGACGTTCACGCAGTACGCGGGGCTCGGGATGCTGCCGGCGTACACGATCCGGCCCGGTGACAGCGAGAAGGAGCTGCACCTCACCGATCACCGGCCCGAGGACATGCACCGCGCCATCGCCGAGGCGCTGGGGCTGCCCTCGATCCGCGTGCTCACCCCGGAGCAGGACGTCCACTCCGCGGAGCGCGAGCAGTGGGACGACGGGTGCAACACCCTCGCCGTGGCCCCGGGGGTGGTGGTCACCTACGAGCGCACCGTCACCACCAACCGGTTCCTGCGCCGCCACGGCATCGAGGTGATCGACATCCCGGGCGGCGAGCTGGGCCGCGGCCGTGGCGGGCCGCGGTGCATGAGCTGCCCGATCGTGCGCGAGGCGGCGTGAGGGGAGCGGCGCACCACCCGGCCGGGTGATCGTCGGCCACCCGGGAGCGCCATGGTCGTCGCGAAACGGCGCGGGCGCGCGCACCCCGCAGCATGATCGTCCGGGTGAGGATGCCGCGCCCCGCCCCGACCCGAAGCCCGCTCCGGTACGCGCTGCGCGCCACGGCCACCTGGTCCGCGGTGGCCGCGCTGGCACTGCTGCCCGCCGCCCCCGCACCCGCGGTCGAGCTCGTGGGCGCCGCCGCCCCGGAGCAGCCCGTGGGGCGGATCGCGCTGGCCGCCGACGGCAACCAGCACGACGAGGACGACTGGGCCTCCTCGGCGATGACGCTGGCGATCCTCGGCCACGGGGGGTTGCAGCGCAACGTCGTGAACTACATCTACAACAACCACATCTGGGACTCCGACGACCGGCACCGCCGGAACATGACCGAGAGCGTGCTGGAGGCGGGCAGGCGCTTCGGGTTCGACACCTCCCGCTTCTACGACGGGGCCGACCCCGGGGCGCTCGCCGCGGGCGTCGCGGCGCTCACCCGCGAGATCAACGCCTCCGGCCCGGGCAACGAGCTCACGATCGTGCTGGCCGGGCCGATGGAGACCACCTGGATGGCCCTCGACGCCGCGAACCCGCAGGCGCGCAGGCACGTGCGGTGCGTGTCGCACGGCGACGGCACCTTCAACCAGACCCACGGCCGCACCGACCACGACGGCCACGACTACGACGACGTGCTCGAGCTCGGGTGCCAGCGGGTGCAGATCCCCGACCAGAACGGCAACCTCGGCCCGACCGACCTGTCCGACTGGGACTACCTGAACGAGCTGGGCCCGGACATGCAGTGGCTGCGCTCGCGGCTCGAGGTGGCCGAGAAGGGCGACGTGTCCGACGCGGGCATGGCCTACTTCGTGATGACCGGCGACGAGCGCGTCACCCGCTCCGAGCTGCGCGAGTTCCTCTCCTCCCCACCGCCGGGGCGCTCCGCCTGAGGAGGTTCGGCCAGGATGGGCCGGGTGAGCGCCCTGCCCGACGGCGTGCCGGCACTCGACGGTGCGCTGCACACCGACCTCGCCACCCGCACGCGGTTCGCCACCGACGCCGGGCGGATCGCCACCGCGCTCCCGGCCGCCGTGCTGCGCCCCGGCTCGGCCGCCGACGTCGCCCGCGTGGTGCGGTACTGCCGGCGCCACCGCATCCCGATCGCGGCCCGCGGCCTGGGCAACACCACCGGCGGGCAGTCGCTCGTGGCCGGTGGTGTGGTGGTCGACGCCCGCGCGCTGTCCGGCATCCGGTCGATCACGCCGTCCGCCGCCGTGGTCGGGGCCGGCACCACCTGGCTGGAGCTGGCCCGGGCCGCCGCAGGCCACGGCCGCGCGATCCCGGCCGCCACCGGCTACCTCGACCTCACCGTCGGCGGCACGCTCTCCGTGGGCGGCGTGCCGCCCGCCGTCGCCGCCGGCGCCCAGGTCGACCACGTCCACGAGCTGGAGGTCGTCACCGGGGACGGGGAGCTGCGGCGGTGCTCGCCCGCGGCCGACCGCGACCTGTTCGAGGCCGTGCTCGCGGGGCTGGGCCGGTTCGGGATCATCACCGAGGCCGTGGTGGGCCTCGGGCCCGCCCCGGCGACGGTGCGGGGCTGGTCGATCCCCTACACCGACCAGGGCGCGTTCTTCGCCGACCTGCGCACGCTCGTGCGGCGCGGCGAGGTCACCGAGGTCTTCGGCGACTGGTGGCGCCCGGGCGAGGCGGGCGAGGTGCACCACCTCAACGCGTTCGCGTTCGCGGGCACCGAGGGCCCACCCGGCACCGCCCACGTCCTGCGCGGGCTCACCGCCGCCCCGGCCGCGGCCGAGGTCCGGGAGTCCGGCTACCTCGAGCACGTCACCCGCATCGACACGGCCGTCGCCGACCTGCGGGCGGCGCTCGGGTGGGACGCGCTCGTCAAGCCCTGGGTCACCACGTGGCTGCCGGACTCGCGGGTGGAGGAGGTGGTCGGCGCCGTCCTCACGGGCCTGACCCCGGCCGACGTCGGCACCGGCGGATTCGTGCTGCTCTACCCGCACCGGCGGGCGGCCCTCACGCGGCCGTCGCTGCGGCTGCCCGCGCCCGACGCCGGCGACCCGGACGGCAGCGATCTCGTGCACCTGTTCACCCTCATGACCGCGGGCCCACCGGGCGCGAACGCCGCGTTCGCGACCGCGATGGCCGAGCGCAACCGGGCGCTGCTCGACCGCGCCCGCGCCGCGGGCGGCACCCGCTACCCGATCGGCACGGTCGCGTTCGGCCCCGCGGACTGGCGTGCGCACTACGGCGAGCGGTGGCACGAGCTGGCCGCGCTGCGCCGCCGCTACGACCCCGCGGGCATCCTCACCCCGGGCCACGGGGTGTTCCCCGGGTGAAAGGGGCGGCGCCACCGACGATCCCCGGCTATCGTCATCCGGTGCATTCCGTCGCGGAACAAACTCCGGCATCCGCCGACTGGAGCGCGCTCGACGGCAGCCACCAGCGGGTGGCGGTCGAGGTCCTGCGGTTCGGCCCGCTCCCCCGCGCGCAGCTCGCCCGCAGGCTCGGCCTGTCCCCCGGCTCGCTCACCCGGCTCACCCGCCCGCTCGTGGACTCCGGGCTGCTCGTCGAGGGCGGCCCGGACAGCGGCCCGAAGGACCACCCGGACCAGGTGCGCACCGGGCGCCCGTCGCTGCCGCTGGACGTCGGGCCCTCCCCCCACCGCTTCCTCGGCGTGAAGATCACCGGCGACGCGCTGTTCGCCGTGGTCACCGACCTGCGCGCCCAGGTGCTGGCCGAGCACACCCGCCCGCTGCCCGGCACCGACCCCGACGCCGTCGTGGGCGCCGTCGCCGACGTCGCGCGGCTGCTGCGGGCCGACCACCCCGACGTGGCCGGGCTCGGCGTCGGCATCGGCGGGTTCGTCGTCGAGCGCCGCGACGTGGCCCGCGCCCCCTTCCTGCGCTGGCAGGAGCGCGTGCCGCTCGCCGGCCTCCTGCAGGGCGCCACCGGCCTGCCCGCCGTCGTCGACAACGACGTGCGGGCCCTCACCGCGGCCGAGCACTGGTTCGGGGCGGGCCGCGAGGTCTCGTCGATGCTCGTGATCACGATCGGCACGGGCGTCGGCTGCGGCATCGTCGTGCACGACCTCGTGGTCGAGGGCGCGCACGGGGGCGGCGGGTCGATCGGCCACCGCCCGGTGCTGAGCTCCGTGGTGTGCGAGGACGGCCACCGCGGCTGCGCGCAGGGCCTCGTCTCCTCCGGTGCCATCTCCGGCGCTGTCGCGCAGGCGCTGGGCCGCCCGGTCGGCTACGCCGAGGCCCTGCGCCTCGCGGCCGAGGGCCACCCGGCCGCCCGCCGCGTCGCCGACGACGCCGCCGGGGCGCTCGGCGTGCTCGTGGCCGACATCGCCAACCTCATCGACCCGGAGCTCGTGATCCTCACCGGCGACGGCATCGGCCTGCTCGACGTCGCCCGGCCCGCGCTCGACGCCGCGCTCGCGGAGAACCGCAAGGCGCCGCTGGGCCCGCTGCGGATCGACGTGCGGCCCTTCCCGTTCACCGAGTGGGCGCGCGGCGCCGCCGCCGTGGCGGTCCAGGAGCACGTGCTGGGCCGCTCCCGAGCCGTCAACCCTGCATGAACTAACCCTGCGTGAACAGGGCGTTGACCTGCTCGTTGGCCGCGGTGAGCGACGACGGGTCGGCGCTGCCCGCCATCACCCGCTCCATCGCCGACTCCATGATCGAGTCGACGTCGGCGGCGTGGTGCGCCGCCGGGAACGGGAACGCCGTGCCCTCGTGCAGCTGCCGGGTGAACGGGGTGATGTCGAGGCCGTGCGCCCCGATCGTCGCCTCCGCGGTGGGCACCACGGACGCGATCGCGGGTACCACCACGCCGCCCCGCGCCACCATCTCCTGGCACTCCGGCGAGGCGAGGTAGCGCACCCACTTCCACGCCGCTCCCTTGTTCGGGGAGCCGGCCGCGATCGAGTCGGCGAGCGAGTTCGTCATCGCCGCCCGGTGCCCCTGCGGGCCGATCGGGGTGGGTGCGGTGGCCAGCTCGATGCCGCCCAGCTTCGCGAACGTGCTGATGTTCCACGACCCCTCGGAGACCAGCGCGACCCGCCCGGCCTGCATCAGCTGCGACAGCTCGGTGCCGACCGACTGCTCGACCGGCGGCATGTAGCCCTTGTCGATCAGGCTGCGCCACCAGGCCACGGTCTCCTGGAAGCGCGGGTCGTCGTAGTTGAAGCGGGTGCCCCACAGGGGCTTGTCGGTGTGGCTCCAGCCCAGCGTCGCGGTGAGGAACGACCACTGCGTCTGCCCCGACCCGCCGCCCGGCGGGTAGTCGATGCCCAGCCCGTAGGTCTCGACGTTGCGGGGGTCGAAGCCCGGCTCGTCGCCGCGCACCCCGTTGCGGTCGACGGTGAGGCGCGCGAGCACGTCCCCGTAGGTCCCGCCGTCCTGCGGGTTCCAGGTGAGGTCCTGCATCTGCTCGGGCGTGATGCCGGCCTCGCGGGCCATCGCCGCGTTGTAGAACAGGCCGACCGCGTCGAAGTCCTTCGGCAGGCCGTAACGCCGGCCGTCGTCCCCGACCCAGAGGTCGCCCGTACCCTCGACGTACTGCGCGAGGTCGGGCCCGTCGCGGGCGATCAGGTCGTCGAGGGGCTCGATGAGCCCGCGCGTGGTGTAGTCGCCGTACTTGGACGTGTGGTCGACGAACACGTCGGGCGCGGAGTTCGCCACGAACGCCGTGAGCAGCCTGCCCCAGTAGTAGTCCCACCCGACCTGCTCGATCGCGATGTCGACGTCCGGGTTGCGGGCCTCGAAGTCGTCTGCGCACCGCTGGTAGGCGGGCAGCTGGTTGGCGTCCCACATCCAGTAGGTGACCTCGCCGGTCTCGTCCCACCCGCCCGAGTCCGCGGGCGGGCGCTCGGCGGCGCACCCCGGCGCGAGTGCGAGGAGGAGGGCGGTCGCGGCGACCGTGAGCCTGCGCTTCATTTGATCCCCGAGAAGCCGATGGAGTCCACGATCCTGCGCCCGAAGGCGATGAACAGCAGGAGCACCGGGAGCGCCGCGATCAGCGTGGCGGCCATGAGGCCCGGCCAGTCCGGGTTGCCCTGCGGCGTCTGGGCGCGGAACACCCCGAGCGCCACGGTGAGGGTGCGGACGCTGCGCTCGCTGCCCACCAGCAGCGGCCAGAAGTACTCGTTCCACGCCTGCACGTACTGCAGCAGCGCGAGCGTGGTGATCGGGCCCCAGCTCATCGGCACGATCACCCGGAAGAACGTGCGCACGTGCCCCGCGCCGTCCAGCCGGGCCGCCTCCTCGATCTCGCGGGGGATCCCGAGGAGGAACTGGCGCAGGAAGAACACCGCGAACGGCGTCATGAAGAAGAACGGGAGCACCAGCGCCGCGTAGGTGTTGACCAGCCCGAGGTCGCGCATCAGCAGGAAGTTGGGCAGCTGGGTGAAGATCGGCGGCACCATGAGCGCGGTGAGCACCACGAAGAACACGGCGTCGCGGCCCGGCCAGCGCATCCGGGCGAACGCGTAGGCGGCCAGCGCACCGAAGAACACCTGCCCGGCCGTGATCAGCGCCGCCACCAGCACCGAGTTGCGCAGGTAGACCCAGAAGTCCACGGCGGAGCCGGTGCCGCCCTCCGCCTGCGCCTCCTCCAGCGTCGCGAGGCCCAGGACGCGCCGGAACGCACCCCAGGTGAAGTCGACCGGGAGCCAGGACGAGCCCGCCGTGGCGAGCGTCGTGCCGTTGGACAGCGCGGTGCGCAGCATCCAGTAGAACGGGAACAGCGTGATCAGGACGATCACGACCAGGCATGCCCAGGCCAGCACCCGCCCGGGGGTCAGGCGGCCCGCCTCCTGCGCGGGCACGCGGCCGGTCGGGACGGCGGCGTCGACGGCGACCATCTCGGGCTCCTCAGTCCTCAGGAGAGGTCCGACTCGTTCGCCCGCATCAGCCGCAGCTGCACGAAGGCGATCACGGACAGGATCACGAGCAGCACCACCGACACGGCCGAGGCGTAGCCGTAGTCCAGGCGCTCGAAGGCGAGGTCGAAGATGTAGTACTGGATCACCCGCGAGGCGTCGGCGGGCCCGCCCATCGTGGTCACCGCGACCGTGTCGAACACCTGGAACGAGCCCACCACGGTGATCACCAGCACCAGCGCGAGCACGGGCCGCAGCAGCGGCAGCGTGATCCGCCAGAACATCTGCCACTCGCTCGCGCCGTCCACGCGCCCGGCCTCGTAGAGCATCCGCGGGATCATCACGAGGCCCGCGAAGATCAGCAGCGCGGTGTAGCCGAGGTGGCGCCAGGTGTTCACGAACGCGATCGTCGGGATCGCCCAGGCCTCGCTGCCGAAGAACGAGATCGGGCCGAGCCCGACCCAGGACAGCACCTGGTTCACGATCCCGATCTGCGCGTCGAGCATCCAGAACCACAGCAGCGCCACCACGACGTTGGCCACCAGGTAGGGCATCAGCACGAGGCCCCGGATCACCACCGAGCGCGTGAGCCGGTGCAGCAGCACCGCGAGCAGCACCGCCAGCACGGTCTGGAAGCCGATGTTGAGCACGACGTACCAGACCGTCACGGCCATGGCGTTCCAGAAGGTCTCGTCGGCCAGCAGGCGCTGGTAGTTGGCGAGGCCGACGAACGAGGTCTCGGAGAAGAACGTGTAGTCGGTGAGGCTCAGGCCCAGGCCGCGCAGCGACGGCCACAGGTAGAACACGACGAAGCCGAAGATCGTCGGCGCCACGAACCCGAGCGCCACCCAGGTGTCGCGGCGGCTGCGCCGGGTGCGCGTAGCCGCCGCGGGCGCCTCCGCCACGGGCGCCGCGACGGCCGAGGTCACGGCTCCACCTCGGTCGCACGCAGGAGCAGCAGCTGCTCCGGGTTGAGCGCGGGTGCGCGCAGCCCCGCCCCGGCGAGCACCCGTCCCGGCAGCTCCACGCCGCGGGCGAGCCAGCCGGGCGCCTGCCGCTGCCGCAGCACGGGGCGGTCCCCCGGCGGCTGCACGGTGACGCGGTAGCGCCGGTCCGGGTCCAGGCCCGGCAGGCGCAGCCGCCCCGGCACGGCCGTCAGCGGCGTGGCCAGCTGCACGAGCGCGTAGAGCGCGTCGGAGCGGTCCCGCGCCACGGCCCCGTGCAGCGCGAACGACGGGTCGTGCTGGTCGGCCCGCACCATCGTGCCGGTGTGGATCAGTCCGCGGACGTCCTTGTAGAGCTGCACCCACGCGGCGAGCTCCTTGCGCTCCTCCGGACCGGTGGTCGTGACGTCCCACTCGATGCCGAACGAGCCGAAGAGCGCGGTGCCCGCGCGGAAGGACAGGTCGTGGGTGCGCGCGGTCGAGTGCGACCGCGGCGCCGCGACGTGCGCGCCGATCAGCTCGGGCGGCAGCAGCTGCGTGGTCCACCGCTGGATCTGCTGACGTTCGAGGGGGTCGGTCATGTCGCTGCCCCAGACCCGGTCGGTGCGCTCCAGGATCTCCAGGTCCACCCGCAGACCACCCGACGAGCAGGACTCGATCTCCACGCCCGGGTGCCGCGCCCGCAGCTCGTCGATGAGGCGGTAGACGGCCACGGTCTGTGCGTGCACGCCGGGCACCCCGGACGGGCCGTGCCCCGCATCCACCAGGTCGCGGTTGTGGTCCCACTTCAGGTAGTTGATCGGGTACTCGGTGAGCAGCGCGTCGAGCCGCTCCAGGATGTAGGCGTACGCGTCCGGGTGGGCGAGGTCGAGCACCTGCTGGTGCCGCGACGGGATGGGCATCCGCCCGCCCGTCCGCAGGATCCAGTCGGGGTGGGCGCGGGCGAGGTCGGAGTCGGGGTTGACCATCTCCGGCTCCACCCACAGCCCGAACTCCATGCCGCGCTCGCGCACCTCGCGCACCAGCGGGTGCAGCCCCTCGGGCCAGACCCCCTCGTCGACGTACCAGTCGCCCAGGCCCGCGGTGTCGTCGCGGCGGTGGCGGAACCAGCCGTCGTCGAGCACGTAGCGCTCCGCGCCGACGTCGGCCGCCACACGCGCGAGCTCGACGAGCCGCTCGAGGTCGTGGTCGAAGTAGACGGCCTCCCACGTGTTCATCACGACGGGACGCGGGTTGGCGGGGTGGTGGGGCCGGGCGCGCAGCATCGTGTGGAACCGGGCCGCGACGCCGTCCAGGCCCGCGGTGCTGTGCGCGGCGTACACCCAGGGGCCGGTGTAGGACTCCCCCGCAGCCAGCCGCACCTCGCCGGGCAGCAGCAGCTCCCCGCCGCCCAGCACGGCCGCCCCGGTGGAGAGGCGCTCGGCGTAGCTCACGTGGTTGCCGCTCCACGCGACGTGGACGGCCCAGACCTCGCCCGCGGCGAACCCGAAGCCCGCCGCGCCCGCGGCCAGGATCAGCGGGGCGTCCGGGCCGGTGCGGCCGCGGCGGTTCTCCCGCGAGTGGACCCCCACGACGAACGGCGCCCGCTGCGGCGCCCGCTCGCGCCCCCAGCGCCCGGCCATGTCGAACAGTTCCGTGGCCTCCGGCGGCACCGGCAGGGTCACGCCGAGCCCGTCCACCACGAACGGCTCCGCGGGCGCGTCGCCCGGCACCTCCACCGTCGCGCGCTGGCGCAGCACACCGGAGGCGAGCAGCTCCACCTCCAGACGCACCCGCAGGCCCGCCTCCGCGTCGTGGCCGGTGGCGCGCACCCGGCCGCCACCCGCGGCCGAGTGCTCGACGTCCAGGTCGGTGAGCGTGAACAGCGGCGACCACGCCTGCCCGGCGCGCTGGCCCGCGAGCCCCGGCCGGCCGTTCCAGCCCGCGGCGTGCTCGGCGAGGATCCCGGCGCGGGTGACCTGGTCGAGGTCGTTGGGCACGGTGGCCGCCGCGGCGGCCTGCCCGAGCTCGACGAGGTCGGCGGGGGTGAGCTCGCCGAGGTCGGCTCCCCAGTGCAGCACCGCGGGCAGGCGGCCCCCGGCCGTCCCGAGGACCACGCTCACCCCGGCCGCCCGAAGGTGGACCGGGTCTGCCGGGGGCTGGCTCATCGCACGCTCCGTTCACGACGTCGTGGGCGAGTAAGTTCTACGGCAGAACTATCGAGGCGTCAAACGGAGGGGGGCCCGCCGACGGACGGAGGCGGGGGGCGAGGCCCCGGAGGTTCAGGAAAGCCACATTGAGGGCCGCTCCGGCCCTGAATGTGGCTTTCCTGAACTCCCCCCGGGAGGCCCGCCTAGCCCTCCCGGACCTCGTCGGCGAGGCGGTCGAGCACCGCCACGAAGGTGTCGCGCTCCCCGGGGCTGAGGTCGGCGAGGAACTCCGCCTCGACGGCCCGGATCGCCTCCCGGCAGGAGGCCGCGAGCTCACGGCCGGCCGCTGTGAGGGCGACGACGCGGTTGCGCCGGTCGGCCGGGTCCGGCGTGCGGCGGAGCAGGTCGCGGGCCTCGAGGCGGTCGAGGATCGGGATGAGGCGCGTCTTGTCGCGCCCGACGGCCGCGGCGAGCTCCGACTGGGTGGGGGCCGGGCCGCGCTCGAGCGTGGTGAGGACGGCGTAGTCCCACATCTCGACGTCGTGCGCCCGCAACACCGGCTCCTCGGCCTTGATCATCGCGCGGGCGAGCCAGGCGAAGGCCGCGCCCAGGTCGTGCCGCTGCTCGCCCACCCGGAGACGATATCTCTTGACCAATGATAAACAGCGGTAGATTATCTACGCATGAAGAAGATTCTCGCACTGCACCGGCGGTCCGTGGAGGGCATCCGCCCCGTCCTCGCCCCGATCGGCCTCCCCGACCTCGACCGCCCCACCCCGTGCGCCGGCTGGGACCTGCGCGCCCTGCTCGAACACATGACCGGCCAGGACCACGGGTTCGCGCGCGCCGTCACCGCGACGCGCACGGGTGCCGAGATCGACCCCGGCGCATTTGCCCCCCGCCCGCTCGATCCCTCCCCGGCGGCCACCCTCCGCGCGGGCCTCGACGACGTGGTGGCCGCGTTCGCCGCGGGCGCCGCCGGCCCCGTCCCGATGCCCGAGTTCGGCGCGCAGCTGCCCCTGGACGTCGTGGTCCAGATGCACCTCGTCGACACGCTCGTGCACGGGTGGGACGTCGCGGCCACGCTGGGCGTCCAGGACGACTACGCGGCGCGGCTCGACGCCGAGGTGGTCGGCGCGGCACTCGCCATGTGCGAGCAGATCCCGGACGACGCGTCGCGCGAGCGTGCGGGCGCCCCCTTCGCACACGCGCTCCCGGCCGCGCGGGACGCGGATGCCTGGACCTGCGTCCTCACGTCGCTGGGCCGCGACCCGGCGTGGACGGCAGGCAGCCTGGTGGGGTAGCCGGGCCGGACGACGGTTCAGCCGGTCAGGGGCGCTCCCCGCGCACGACGCGCCGCAGCCGGGGCAGCCGCTCGGCGAGCGCGCGTTCGGCACCGCGGGTGGTGGGGCGGTAGTAGTCGCGGCCCACGAGGCCGTCGGGCGGGTACTGCTGGGCGAGCACGCCGTCGGGGTCGCCGTGGGGGTAGCGGTAGCCCACCGCGTTGCCGAGCTTCTGGGCGCCGGCGTAGTGGCCGTCGCGCAGGTGCGGGGGCACCGCGCCCGCCGCGCCCGCGCGCACCTCGGCCATGGCCTCGTCGATGCCGGTGATGACGGCGTTCGACTTGGGCGCGGTGGCGAGGTGGACGGTGGCCTGCGCGAGTGCGAGCCTGCACTCCGGCAGCCCCACCAGCTGCACGACCTGCGCCGCGGCCACGGCGGCCTGCAGCGCGGTGGGGTCGGCGAGCCCGATGTCCTCGCTGGCGTGCACCATCAGCCTGCGCGCGATGAAGCGCGGGTCCTCCCCCGCCACCAGCATGCGGGCGAGGTAGTGCAGGGCGGCATCGGGGTCGGAGCCGCGGATCGACTTGATGAACGCGCTGATCACGTCGTAGTGCTGGTCGCCCTGGCGGTCGTAGCGCACCGTGGCCTCGGTGACGGCGCGCTCCACCGCCGCGACGTCGATCACGGCGTCGGGTGCGCCGGTGCCCGTGACGCCGTCGGCAGCCGCCTCCAGCGCGGTGAGCGCACGCCGGGCGTCGCCGCCCGCCAGCCGGACCAGCGCGTCCTCGGCGTCGGGTGCGAGCGACACGCTGTCGCCGAGCCCGCGCGGATCGGTGACGGCGCGGCGCAGCAGCGCGCGGACGTCGTCGTCGGTGAGCGACTGCAGCTGCAGCACCAGCGACCGCGACAGCAGCGGCGACACCACCGAGAACGACGGGTTCTCCGTGGTGGCCGCGACGAGCAGCACGAGCCGGTCCTCGACCGCGCCGAGCAGGGCGTCCTGCTGGGTCTTGGAGAAGCGGTGCACCTCGTCGATGAACAGGACGGTCTGCTGGCCCAGGTGGTCGCGCCTGCGGCGGGCGTCGTCGATGACGGCGCGCAGCTCCTTGACGCCCGACGAGAGCGCCGACAGCGCCACGAAGTGGCGGCTCCCGACCCCCGCGAGCAGCCGCGCCATCGTGGTCTTGCCGGTGCCGGGCGGGCCGTAGAGCAGCACCGACGCCGCAGCTCCCCCCTCCACGAGCCGCCGCAGGGGGGCGCCGGGGCGCAGCAGGTGGCCCTGCCCGACCACCTCGTCCAGCGTGCGCGGGCGCATGCGGACGGCGAGCGGCGCCGTGGCGCGCGCCCCGGCGTCCTCGGCCGGCGCCGCCTCCGGCTCGCCCAGCTCGAACAGCCCGTCGGCCTCCGTACTCATCCCGTCCAGCCTGCCACCCGCGTCCGACAACCTTCCCGGGCGGCCCGTTTTTGATCTTTCCGTGTCGGGGAAGAGCCGTGGTCAACGCCCGCCGCCGTCGCGTAGACCGGCGAGAGCCAGTCGAGGGGGGGCGCATGACGGGATACCGGCGGATCGCGACCGAAGAGGCCTTCGCCCCGCCGGAGTTGCTGCAGCTCTACCGCGGCCTGCTGCGCGACGGCGACGGCGACGTGCCGCGCGACCGCGGGTTCGAGAGCCTCTGGGGCTTCTACCTCGGCAGCGCGGCGGAGCGGCCGCGCGCCGTGGTCCGCAGGCTGACCGACCTCGGGGCCGGGCGCATCGCCGACATGGACGCCGCCGGCATCGACCACCAGGTCCTCGCGCTGACGGCACCCGGCACGAACGTCCTCGACGCCCCCACCGCCCGCACGATGGCCACGCTCACCAACGACATGGCCGCGCAGGCCGTGCGCGACCACCCCGACCGGTTCACGGCGCTCGCCACGGTGGCGTGGCAGGACGCCCTCGACGGCAACGCCGACGCGGCGGTGGCCGAGCTGGACCGCGCCGTGCGCAGGCTCGGGATGTGCGGCGTGATCGCCAACTCGCACGTGCAGGGCACCTACCTCGACGACCAGCGGTTCTGGCCCGTGCTGGAGGCGGCGGAGCTGCTCGACGTGCCCGTCTACCTGCACCCGAACACCCCGAACGACCGGATGGTCGAGCCGCTGCACGAGGCGGGCCTCGACGGTGCGATCTACGGGTTCGCCGTGGAGACCGGCATGCACCTGCTGCGGATCGTCACCTCGGGGGTGTTCGACCGGTTCCCGCGGCTGCGGCTGGTGGTCGGCCACCTCGGCGAGGCGCTGCCGTTCTGGCTGCCGCGCATCGACCACTTCCACGCCGCCCAGGTCGCGTCCGGCCGCTACCCCGCGATGAAGGCGCTGCAGCTGCGGCCGAGCGACTACCTGCGCCGCAACGTCTGGTACACGACGAGCGGGATGGCCTGGCAGCGCGGGATCATGTTCGTGCGCGAGGTGGTGGGCCCCGACCGCGTGCTCTACGCGATGGACTACCCGTACCAGTACGAGCCCGACGAGGTCCGCCACCAGGACGAGCTCCCTCTCGACGCGGCGGCGAAGCGCGAGTTCTTCGAGGGCATCGCCACGCGCCTGTTCCACCTCACCGTCTGACCGCGTCCCGCCGCGCCTCCCCCACGGCCGTCGGGCTCCCGTGGGACGGTCGGCCCGTCAGCGGAAGGAGACGGCGATGACCCTCTCGTGGCCCAACCACCCGATCACGCTCGAGGAGTGGGAGGCACTGCCGGAGGACTCGGCGAACAAGCTCGAGGTCGCCGAAGGGATGCTCGTGATGTCGGCCAGACCCCTGTCGCGACGCCAGAAGGCAGCAACGCGTCTCGAGACGGCGCTCGACGACCAGTTGCCGCAGGAACTCACGGGTCTCACCGTCGTCGAGGTGCTGATCGCACTCGACCCGCTCACGATCCGGGCACCAGACGTGCTCGTCACCCGTACAACGCTCTTCGAGACCGACCCACCTCGGTACGAGGCCGCCGAGGTGCTCCTCGGCGTGGAGATCCCTTCCACCGGTACCCGGCGGATCGACCGCGTCCTGAAGTTCTCCGAGTACGCCGAGGCCGGCATCCCGCAGTACTGGATCGTCGACCTCGACGAACCCACCAGCCTGCTTGCCTACGTGCTGGCCGACGGCACCTACGAGCTGTCCGGCGGGCACACCGGCAAGGCCGACCTCGACGTCGCGGGCCACCGGGTCCAGATCGACCTCCCCGCCCTCACCCGCCGCGAGCGGGAGCGCTCAGCCGAAGCGGACGTGCCGCAGGCTCACCGCGTAGCGGCGCAGCCGCCGCCGCACCCGCCCGTCGAGGTTCGGCGCGATCGGCAGCCCGGCGGACGCCGCGATGCGCGTCGCGACGTCGGGCACGGGCAGGTGGTCGGTGCGGATGTGCTCGGTGAACTCGGGCGCCCGGAGCCGGTCGAGGCACTCGTCGAGCTTGGCCACGGCGAAGCTGTCCCGCTTCACCCCGCGCCCCCACCCGCGCTCGCGCAGCCGTGCCAGCACCGTGGCCCGCTCGGCCAGCAGTGCGAAGTGGCGCACCTCGTGCCCGTCCTCGCGCAGCCGCCCCACCACCTCGTCGAAATAGCCGGGGTGCACGAGCGTCATCGGCGCGATCACCGGCCCGTCGTGCTTGCGGAGCACCAGGTCGAGCACCTCCCGCACCCCGATCCGCCACGCCGTGAGGTCCTGGAAGTCGCCGCGCAGCGGGCGCGGGGTCATGCGGTGCAGGCCGAAGCCGACGTCCTCCGGGTCGCACACCACGCTCCCCGGCATCCGGCGGTGCAGCTCGTACGCGGTCTGCGTCTTCCCGCCACCGAACGGCCCGTTGATCCACAACAACACCCGCCAGACCCTAGGGGCTCTCAGCATCCGGGAATCGGGTTCCGCATCCCAGGATCCGTCCGGCATGCTCGGGGCGGGTCCCACCCGGCCCGCCGCTCCGCTCGCCCTGCCGACCCAGGACGACCGTTCTCCTGGATCTCCGCTGGACCTCTCCTGCATCGGCACCGCGAAGGCGACCCGCATGACCCTCACCCTGTCCGCACGGCTGCGCGACGTGCGCGGCTCGGCCATCCGCGACCTCCTCGCCCTCACCGCCCGCCCCGAGGTGATCTCCCTGGCGGGCGGCCTGCCCGGCACCGACCTGCTCCCCCGCGAGCGCATCGCCGCCGCGCTCGCCGAGGCGATGACCGATCCGGCGGCCGTGCAATACGGCGAGACCGCCGGCCTGCACCGGCTGCGTGAGGCCGTGGCGGCGCACGAGTCGGGCCGGATCGGGCGCCCCGTCGGCGCCGGCGACGTCGTCGTGACCAGCGGGTCCCAGCAGGCGCTCGACCTCCTGGCGCGCGCGGTGCTCGACCCCGGCGACGCCGTGGTGGTCGAGGACCCGGTCTACGTCGGTGCGCTGCAGGTGTTCCAGGCCGCGGGCGCGGCGCTGCACCCGGTGCCCGTGGACGCCGACGGCATGGCCGTCGACGTGCTCGCCGAGCGGCTCGCCGCCGGCCTGCGGCCCCGTCTGGTCCACACCGTGTCCAGCTTCCACAACCCGCGCGGGGCCACGCTCACCGCGCCGCGCAGGGCGCTGCTCGCGCAGCTCGCCGAGCGCTACGGCTTCCTCGTGGTGGAGGACGACCCGTACGGGCTGCTGGCCTTCGACGGCCCGCCTCCGGTGCCGGTGGCCGCCCACGGCGATCGGGTCGTGCGGCTGGGCAGCGCGTCGAAGGTGCTCGCCCCCGCGCTGCGGGTCGGCTGGCTCACCGGGCCGGCCGCTCTGTGCGCCGCCGTGGAGCGGCTCAAGCAGTGCACGGACCTGTGCTCGTCCAGCCTCACCCAGCTCGTCACGGCCGACCTGCTCACCGACGAGGCCTGGTTCGCCGGGCACCTCGACGGGCTCCGCGCAGCCCTGCGCGAGCGCGCCAGCGCGCTCACCGGCGCCGTGTCGGCGGAGTTCGGCGACACCGTCACCTGCTCCGTCCCCACCGGCGGCATGTTCTGCTGGCTGGAGTTCACCGACGGCACCCGCCCCGCCGACCTGCTGCCGGGCGCGCTGGACCACGGCGTCGGCTACGTGCCGGGCACGGCGTTCGCCGTCGGGCAGGACCTCTCCGCGGCCGCACGGCTCTGCTTCGCCTCGAACGATCCCGCCCGGCTGCACACGGCCGTGGCTCGGCTCGGCGCGGCCCGGCGCGCCGCAGCGTCGTAGGGTTCCGGCGTGCGCGAGATCCTCGAACTGCTGGAGCGCGACGCCCAGCTGTCCCACGACACGATCGCCACGATGACCGGGCTGCCGGTCGCCGAGGTCAGCGAGGCGATCGCCGGCTGGGAGGCGTCCGGGGCGATCCGCCGCTACAAGGCCGTGGTCGACTGGGACCTCGTCGACGAGGACCCGACCAGCGAGAACGTCACCGCGTTCATCGACGTCTCGCTCGCCCCCGCCCGGGGGGTCGGGTTCGACGACGTCGCGGCCCGGATCGCGCGGTTCGACGAGGTGCGCAGCGTGTACCTCGTGTCCGGCAGCCACGACCTGCGCTGCACGGTGAACGCCCGCACGATCCGCGCGGTGTCCGACTTCGTCTCCCAGAAGCTCTCGACGATCGACCGGGTGCAGTCGACCGCCACCCACTTCGTCCTGAAGACCTACAAGCGCGACGGTGACGCATTCACCCCGCAGGAGGCCGACCACCGGCTGCCGGTGACCCCGTGAAACCGCTCAACAGCGTGATCGCCGCCTGCCCGCCGTCGGGCATCCGGCGGTTCTTCGACATCGCCGCCGAGATGGACGACGTGATCTCGCTCGGTGTCGGCGAGCCCGACTTCGTGACGCCGTGGCGGGTGCGCGAGGCGGGCATCTACGCGCTCGAGCAGGGCTACACCACCTACACGTCCAACGCCGGGCTGCCCCGGCTGCGCGAGCTGATCTGCGCCGACCTCGCGGCGCGCTACGGCGCCGCGTACGACCCGGGCACCGAGTGCCTGATCACCACCGGGGTGTCGGAGGGCCTGGACCTCGCGCTGCGCGTGCTGCTCGACCCGGGCGACGAGGTGATCGTCCCGGAGCCCTGCTACGTGGCATACGAGCCGTGCGTCGCGTTCGCGGGCGGCACCCCGGTGCGGGTGCCGACCCGGCCCGAGGACGGCTTCGCCGTCGACGCGGATCTCGTCGCGGCGGCGATCACGCCGCGCACGAAGGCGGTGCTCATCGGCTCGCCCGCCAACCCGACCGGGGCCGTGCAGCCGCGGGAGGCCCTGGAGGCCCTCGTCGCGCTCGCCGAGGAGCACGACCTCTACCTCGTGTCCGACGAGATCTACGCCCGGCTCACCCACGTGGGCGCGCACACCTGCCTCGGCGCGCTCCCCGGTGCCCGCGAGCGCACCGTGGTGCTGGGCGGGTTCTCCAAGGCACAGGCGATGACGGGGTGGCGCGTGGGCTGGATCTGCGCTCCGGCCCCGGTGGCCGAGCTGGCCGTGCGGGTGCACCAGTACACGATGCTGTGCGCGCCGCACATCTCCCAGCTCGCGGCGGTGGAGGCGCTCTCGGCGCCCGACGACGAGGTCGACGCCATGGTCGCCGACTACGACCGGCGCAGGCGCGTGTTCGTCAAGGGCCTGCGCGAGACCGGCCTCGACTGCCCGGAGCCCGGCGGCGCGTTCTACGCGTTCCCGTCGATCCGCTCCACGGGGCTGGACTCGGAGACGTTCGCCGAGCGGCTGCTGCACGAGGAGCACGTGGCCGTGGTGCCCGGCAACGTCTTCGGGCCGTCCGGCGAGGGCCACGTGCGCTGCTCCTACGCCACGGCCCTGCCGCTGCTGGAAGAGGCCCTCGTGCGCATCGACCGGTTCGTCCGCAGACAGCAGGGACCCCAGTAGTCGGACGTCCACGGAGCGTAACCGTCACCACGGCTTCACCGGTCTGCAACTCTGGCCCGGGAGCCTCGGCGACATGGACAACGCCGCACAAGACAGCACCGCCTGCCCGCTGTGCGCGCTCGAGCGCACTCCGGCCGATGCCGCCGGACTCGCCTGGAGCAGCCAGCACGAGCTCGACGGTTCGATCACCTGGATCTGCCCCACCTGCACCCGGGCCCAGCTGTGGCGGATCGAGTCGCTGCTCACCGTGGCCTCGCCCACCGCACCCGTGGCCCCACTGCCCATGCGGCCCGCCGCCTGATCACCCTGCTCGATCGACCGCCCCGTGGGGCAGCGCCGCCCGCGGGCTGATCCGTCCTCAGGCCACGGAGCGGAAGGCCGGGTAGAGCGGCAGGGTGCCCGGCGCGTCCGGGAACCGCTTCGCGAGCGCCCCTGCCACCGCGACGCCGAGCTCGGCGGTGGCGGGCAGCCCGCCTTCCTCCGCGGACCGGGCCATCTCACGCCAGTAGTGGCCCAGCGCGCTGCTGATGCGCGGGGAGCGGGTGGCGTCCGGGCCGATCGGGCGGTCGCGCTCCCGGATCCGCGGCAGGAGCCACCACGTGGTGAGCCACACCCACAGCAGCTGCGCGTGCAGCAGCCTGCGCTCGAGCACGACGGGTTCGTCCAGGTCGGGCCAGACCGGGGCGATCTCGTTGCGCCACGCCTCGAGCATCGTGTCGGCCAGGCCGGCGGGCAGGGCGAAGCTCGCCTCGCAGCCCGGGAACGGCACGCGGAAGTAGGCCGCGTCCAGCGCGACGTCGCGGAAGCAGCCCCACTCGAAGTCGACGAACCGGACGCCCCGGCTGGTGACGAGGTTGTTGTCGGGGCAGGTGTCGGACGGGCTGAACGCGCGGTAGCGGGTGCCACCGAGCAGCCGGGCCGTCTCGTGGGCCTCCAGCACAGCCGCGGACGAGGCGTCGACGCCGAGCTCCCGCGCGAGCAACGCAGGCCCCTTGGCCAGGGCGACGCGCGCGTCCTCGGCCACCGGGTCGCGCCAGGCGCGCTCACCCAGCCGCCGCAGCAGCGCGCCGAAGTCGCCCTCCCGCCCCGCGGTGGCGGCCTGCATCCGGCCGAGCGCCCGCGCCCAGCTGAGCATGTTGCTGCGCGCGGCGGCCGGATCCGGCCCGAAGAGCTTGTCGGCGAGCGTGGAGCTGCGGCCCAGGTCCTCCAGCACCAGCAGGCGGGCCTGCTGGTCGTGGGCGATGAGCACGGGACTCGGGCGCGCGTCGGCGGGGAGCGCGGTGAACAGCTGGCAGCTGGCCACCTCGTAGTGGAAGGGGTCGGGCCGGTCCGGCTCGGGCTCGCCGAGGTAGTGCTTCACCACGATCGTGCGCGGCAGCGAGAACGGGTTGCGCGCCAGGCGGGCGCGCGCCACCACCGACCGCTCGCTGCCCCCGAGGTCCTCGGGATCCGCGAGCACCACACCGGCGCCGGACCGGCGGGTGAGCAGTCGCTCGGCAGCAGCCAGCGCAGTGAGCACCGGCCTGGGGAAGCTGCCCAGGTCGCGAACCATCGTGTCGACCCTACCCCGCAGACAGCTTCCGTCTGCCCTGCCGCGATCTGCTTCTGGCGAGCAGGAGCACGGCGGCGGCCGCGACGACGATACCGAAGAGGTTGACGGCGAGCTGGACCCCGGACTGCATCGCCTGCACGTAGCGACCTTCCACCAGCGCCACGGAGGCGAACGCCGCGGCCGGCACGGTGGTGACCGAGATGAACACCCCGACCAGGGTGGCCGACTTCGCGGAGGTCAGCGACAACATGCCGGCCGCACCGGCGAGCAGCGCGACGATCAACGAGAACGGGCCCACCTCGTAGATGAACCCGACCTGGTCGAGGTCGGCCAGGTCGGCGGTGGACAGCAGGCCGACCGCGTCGAGCAGCAGCGAGGCCAACGCCGTGATGGTCATGGCGAGCGGGAAACCCACGGCCAGCGCGACCGCCCCGCGCCGCACCAGGTCGCCCCGGCGCAGGACGAGACCCACGGCGACGGCCGCGAGCGGCCCGAACTCCGGCCCCAGCACCATCGCGCCCACGACGGTGACCGGCGAGTTCGTGATCGCGCCGATCGCGGCGAGCAGGCAGGCGATGGTCAGGAACATCTGGTAGGTCACGGAGAGCCGGGACTCCTCGCCCGTGCGGGCCACGACCTCGTCCCAGATGACGGCGTCCTGCGGGTCGCCGGGCGCCGCCTCCTCCGCGGCGTCGCCCGCGTCGGACAGGCTGGTGTCGATCACCTCGAGCGTGACGCCACCCGCCCGGTCGACACCCAGCGCGCCCAGCCTGCCGAGCAGGTCATCGGCCACCTCGCGCGCGACGTCGGCCTCCACCAGGTCACCGGACGGCTGCACAGCGACCCCGGGCAGCATCGTGACGTGCGTGGCGCCCGGTTCGGCCACCAGCAGGTCACGCACCGCCTCCGACCGGTCCGGCGGCACGATCACCCTCATGTGCAGCACGGGACCACCCCCGCGGCTGCACCGCTCACAGCTTCGTGGGCGGCTCGTCCGCGGCCGGGGACGCGGCCGCGGCAGCGGGCGGCGGCACCGCGTCGACACCCGCCTCCTTGCGCTGCTCGGGCGTGATCGGCGCGGGCGCCGCGGTGAGCGGGTCGTAGCCGCCGCCGGTCTTCGGGAAGGCGATCACGTCGCGGATCGACTCGCCGCCCGCCAGCAGCATGCAGGTGCGGTCCCAGCCGAACGCGATCCCGCCGTGCGGCGGCGGGCCGTAGGCGAACGCGTCGAGCAGGAACCCGAACTTCTCCCGCTGCTCCGCCTCGTCCATCCCGAGCAGCGCGAACACCCGCTGCTGCACGTCCGAGCGGTGGATACGGATGGACCCGCCACCGATCTCGTTGCCGTTGCAGACGATGTCGTAGGCGTAGGCCAGTGCCTTGTCCGGCGCCTCCTCGAACCGGTCGAGCCACTCCGGGTTCGGCGAGGTGAACGGGTGGTGCACCGCGGTCCAGCCGATCTCGTTGCCCTTGTCGTCGCGCACCCGCTCGAACATCGGCGCGTCGACGACCCACACGAACGACCACGCGCTCTCGTCGACCAGGCCGCACCGGCGGGCGATCTCGCCACGGGCGGCGCCGAGCAGGTCCCGCGCGTCCGACGGGTGACCGGCGGCGAAGAAGATCGCGTCGCCCGGGGCGGCGCCCACGGCCTTCGGCAGCCCCTCGCGCTCGGCCTCGGACAGGTTCTTCACCACCGGGCCGCGCTCGCTCACGGTGCCGTCGTCGTCGACCAGCACGTACGCCAGGCCGCGGGCCCCGCGCTGCTTGGCCCACTCCTGCCACGCGTCGAGCTGCTTGCGCGGCTGCGACGCCCCACCCGGCATGACGACCGCACCGACGTAGGGCGCCTGGAACACGCGGAACGAGGTGTCGGCGAAGTAGTCGGTGAGCTCGGTGAGCTCCACGCCGAAGCGCAGGTCGGGCTTGTCCGAGCCGTAGCGGGCCATCGCCTCGGCGTAGGTGAGCCGCGGGATCGGGAGCGGCACCTCGTAGCCCGCGAGCTCCTTCCACAGGGCCGCGACGATCGACTCACCCAGCTCGATCACGTCGTCCTGCTCGACGAAGCTCATCTCGATGTCGAGCTGCGTGAACTCGGGCTGGCGGTCGGCGCGGAAGTCCTCGTCGCGGTAGCAGCGGGCGATCTGGTAGTAGCGCTCGGTGCCCGCCACCATCAGCAGCTGCTTGAACAGCTGCGGGCTCTGCGGCAGCGCGTACCAGGAGCCGGGACGCAGGCGCGCGGGCACCAGGAAGTCACGCGCCCCCTCGGGGGTGGAGCGGGTGAGCGTGGGCGTCTCGACCTCGACGAAGTCGCGCTCGTGCAGCACCGTGCGCGCGATCCGGTTGGCCTCGCTGCGCAGCCGCAGCGCGGCGGCGGGGCCGCTGCGGCGCAGGTCCAGGTAGCGGTGCTTCAGGCGGATCTCCTCGCCGGTGTCGCCGCTGTGCTCGTCCAGCGGGAACGGCAGCGGCGCCGACTCCGACAGCACGGTGAGCTCCGTGGCCGTGACCTCGATCGCGCCCGTGGCCAGGTCGGGGTTCTCGTTGCCCTCCGGGCGGCGCACGACCTCACCGGTGACCTGCACGCAGAACTCCGCGCGCAGCCGGTGGGCGCGCTCGGCCATCTCGCCCTCGCGGAACACCACCTGCGCCGATCCCGACGCGTCGCGCAGGTCGATGAAGATCACGCCGCCGTGATCGCGGCGGCGCGCCACCCACCCGGCGAGTGTCACGGACTGTCCGGCGTGGTCGGCACGCAGAGTGCCGGCGGGGTGGCTGCGCATCACGACCGAGAAGGCTATCCGGAACAGGCCAGCGGGTTTCCCGCACCCCGCTACAGGAGCGCGAGCTGTTCGGCCGGAGGGGTGCGCGCCCCCTCGACCGTGGGTGTGCGGGGCATGCCCACGCCGCGGTCGAGGCCGTGGCTGCGCAGCAGCGGGCGGACGCGCTCGGCCAGCGCCCGCCGGTACTCCGCGTGCACGTACGCACCCCGGCGGTAGAGCCGGGCGTAGGGCTCGACCAGGCCCGGGTGCTCCCGGGCGAGCCAGGCCAGGAACCACTCGCGCGTGCCGGGGCGCAGGTGCAGCGCGAGGACGCTCACCCCGCTCGCCCCCGCCGCCGCGATCTCGGCGAGCAGCGCGTCGAGCGCCTCGGCCGAGTCGGTGAGCAGCGGCAGCACCGGCGCCACCATCACCCCGCAGTCGAGGCCGGCGTCGGCGATGCGGCGCACGAGCTCCAGCCGCGCCGCCGGGGACGGGGTGCCCGGCTCGAGCCGGGACTGCAGCGACCGGTCGAGCAGCGCGATCGACACGCCCAGCGAGACCGGCACGTCGGCGGCCGCCGCGGCCAGCTGAGGGAGGTCGCGGGCGAGCACCGTGCCCTTGGTGAGCACGGAGAAGGGCGTGCCCGAGCGCGCCAGCGCCCCGATGATCCCCGGCATCAGCCGGTAGCGGCCCTCCGCGCGCTGGTAGGGGTCGGTGTTGGTGCCCATCGCCACCGGCTCCCCCGCCCAGCGCGGCGACCGCAGCTCGCGCTCGAGCACCCGCGCCACGTTGACCTTGACGACGATCTGGTGGTCGAAATCGGCGCCCGCGTCGAAGTCGAGGTAGGTGTGCGTGTTGCGGGCGAAGCAGTAGGTGCACGCGTGCGTGCACCCCCGGTACGGGTTGACCGTCCACGTGAACGGCATCCGCGAGGCACCCGGCACCCGGTTCAGCGCCGACTTGGCCTCCACCTCGTGGAACACCGTGCCCGCGAACTCCGGCACGCGCACCGACCTGAGCAGCCCGCGCATGCCCGGCAGGACCGGCGCGGCCCCGAGGCCCTCGTCGAGCACCTGCTGCCCGCTCCACCGGAATTCCGCAGCCATGCCACCATCGAACACCTGTTCGACTCCGTGCGCAAGCCGGTCGCGATGCGCGAAGCTGCCCCCATGACTCGCACGTTGGTGGTGATGGGGGTGTCCGGCGTCGGCAAGAGTTCGGTGGCCGCCGAGATCGTGGCGCGCACCGGCTGGGCTTTCGTCGAGGGCGACGACCTGCACCCGGAGGCCAACCGCGCCAAGATGGCGGCCGGCACGCCCCTCGACGACGACGACCGCTGGCCGTGGCTGCGCCGCATCGCCGCCTGGATCGGCGAGCAGGAGGCCGCGGGCCGCGACGCCGTGGTCACCTGCTCCGCGCTCAAGCGCAGCTACCGCGACCTCCTGCGCGACGGGCACACCTCGGTGCGGTACGTGCACCTGCTCGCCTCCCGGTCCCTGCTGCAGGCCCGCGTCGACAACCGCCGCGGGCACTACATGCCCCCCGCCCTCCTCGGCAGCCAGCTCGCCACGCTCGAACCGCTCGACCCGGACGAGCCCGGCTTCGGTGTCGACACCGACCGCTCCCCCGCCGACATCGCCGACGACGTGCTCGCCCACCTCGCGGACGGCGACCGGACCAGCGCCGATGCGCCGAGCGGCGGAGGGCGCTGACGATCGCACCCCACGACCGCTCACCCGCAGCCGACGGGCCGGTGGCCGCGCGACGCCCACCGGCGACAGGACGGATCGGGCGAACCGCCCGCTTGCGTTGCAAGACTGTGACCCGTGCCTGCTGACGAACCGGACGAGCCCACCGGGGCGGTGCGGGGCCGACGCCCACCGGGTCGGCACCGCACCGACCGTCCCGACGCCGCCCCGCGCACCCCGGAGGTCGGGTTCCCCGCCGTCCACCGGCCCGGGCAGCGGCCGCCCGACCGCCCCCGGCACGCGCGCGGCGGCGACCGGTACACCGCGCGCGGAGGGTCCAGCGGTGGCGGGGCCGCCTGGGACGACCCTGCATGGAACGGGGCGGCCCGGAACGACGCAGCCCCGGACGACGCAGCGTGGAACGACCCGACCTGGGATGACGCACCGTGGACCGGCGAGCAGCCCCGGAGCGACCGGCTCGGGGACGAGCAGCTCTGGGACGACCGGCGCGGGGACGACCGGCCCGGGGGCGGGGACGATCACGATCGGGGCCTCACCCGCGTGCGTCGCGACGCCGCCCCACCACCCGGGAGCCGGATCCAGGACGCCGACCCGTACGCCGGGCCACTCCCGGCCGATCCCCAGCCCGCTCCGCCGGGCCGGTCCACCGCCCGCCGGGCCGTCCCGGACCGGTACGCCGCCCCGTCCGGCGACCAGGCGGACGGGTCGTACGCAGCCGATCCGCACCCCGCCGAACCCTTCGCCGCCGAACCGCAGCCGGCGCCCCCGGGCCGGTCCGCGTTCCGCCGGACCGCCCCCGACAGCCACGCCGCCGAGAGCTACGGCCAGGCGGACCGCGACCGGCCCCGCGACGAGCCCCATGGCGCTGCGCTGTTCTCGCCCGATCCCCACGCCGCCGACCAGCAGCCGCCACCCCCGGGCCGAACCCCGGACGACCGCGCCGCCGAGCGGTACGCGGCCGCCCCCGGCCGCGACCAGCCCGGCGATTCCCGCGCCGATGGCGCGTACTCCGGCGAACCGCCGGGCCGGTCCACTTCCCGCGGGGCCGGCCGGTACGAGGCGTACGCGGACGATCCCTACCGCGACCAGCCCGCCGACCCGGGCGACGTCGACCCCTACGCCCTCGAGCGGCCGGGACGGCCCGCCTCCCGCCGGGGCACCCCCGACCGGAGCGCCGGTCCCACCGGCGAAGACCCGGTCGAGGCGTACCCAGCGGATCCGTTCCGCGACCGGTCCGCCGTCGCCCATGACGGCGACCCGTACGGCGCACCGCAGTCGGCGTCCCCGGGCCGATCCACGCCCCGCCGGGCCACCTCCGCCGACCAGGCGGACCACGCCGCCGAGGGGCACCCGCACCGCGACCGGCCCCGCGACGACGACGTGTACGGCGAGGAGCTCTTCGCGGCCGATCCCCACCCCACCGAGCAGCGGCCCGCACCCCCGCACCGGAACGCCGGCGACCGCGCCGACGAGGGGTACGCGACTGCCCCGTACCGGGACGGGCCCCGCATCCCCCGCGACGACGACCCGTACGCCGCCGAGGCGGAACCCGTTCCCCCCGGCCGGACCGCCTTCCGCCGGGCCGACCCGTCCGGCGACCCCGCGGACGAGGGGTACCGGCCCGACGTCCCCCGCGAGGACGACCGCGTCCCGGGTGGGGAGCGCGGCGCCGCACCTCCCGGGCGGGGACGGCCGGGACCCCCCGCGGGCCCGGTACTGCCGGCGCTGCCGGACCGCAGGCCGGGCGACCCGCCGGGTGCGCCGGCGGAGCTGTTCGTGGAGACCACGGCCGAGACGCCCGCCCTCACCCCCGAGCTCCTGAGCCGGCACGCCAACTCGCTGAAGCGGCAGGCCCCCGCCGACGAGCCGGCGCCGGAACCGGCACAGCCGGAACGCAAGCGGGTGCTCGGGGTGCCGCTGCCCGCGCTGCCCGGGTGGGCCGGGCGGCTGCTACCGGGTGCGCAGGCCGGGCAGGACGCCCACGGGCACGGCCACGGGCACGGCCCCGCCCGGCCCGCGGGGCGGCGGGTGCGCATCCTCATCGCGGCCCTGCTGGTGCCGTGTGCGCTCGCCACGCTCGCCGGGCTGGCCCTGCTCTGGCCCACCGGTGGCCCGCCGGCCACGGCGCAACCGATCGGCCAGGACCTGGTGCACGCGCAGGTCACGGCCACCCGCATCGCAGACTGCTCGGGCGGCGACGGCTCCGGCGGCTGCGTCGCGCTGGTCGTCCACATGGCCGATGGACCGCGGGCAGACCGCGACCTCGTGCAGATGGTGCCGATCGAGCCGAGCACCCCGGAGTTCGTCGTGGGCGACCAGGTCGTGCTGGCGTGGTCGGGCGCCGACCCGGACGAACCGGGCTCCTACCAGGTCGTGGACTTCCAGCGCGACGTGCCGCTGGCCTGGCTCGCCGGCCTGTTCGCCGCGGCGGTGCTCGTGCTGGGGCGGTGGCGCGGCCTCGCCGCGCTCGCGGCGCTCGGGCTCAGCTTCGTGGTGCTGCTGTTCTTCGTGGTGCCCGCGATCCTCGCGGGGCGCGACCCGCTGTCCGTCGCGGTGGTCGGGGCCTGCCTGATCATGTTCGCGGTGCTGTACCTGACGCACGGGCCGTCCGCGCGCACGTCCACCGCCGTGCTCGGCACGCTGCTGTCGCTCGCGCTCATCGGGGCGCTCGGCGCAGGGTTCTCCGCCGCCGCGGACCTCACCGGCCTCGACGACCAGACGACCAACCTCATCGCCACGCTCGGTACCGGCGTCGACGCCCGCGGGCTCCTGCTCGCGGGGGTGGTGATCGGCGCGCTCGGGGTGCTCGACGACGTCACCGTCACCCAGACGAGCGCGGTCTGGGAGCTGCGGTACGCCAACCCGGAGCTCGGGGCCCGGAGCCTGTTCACGTCGGCGATGCGGATCGGGCGCGACCACGTCGCGTCCGCCGTCAACACCCTCGTGCTGGCCTACGCCGGTGCCGCGTTGCCGCTCCTGCTGCTGTTCTCGTTGTCCGGGCGTGGGTTCGGCGACGTCGTCACGTCACAGGAGGTGGCCACCGAGATCGTGCGCACCCTCGTGGGCAGCATCGGGCTGGTCGCATCGGTGCCGATCACCACCGCGCTCGCGGCCGCCGTCGCCTCCCGGGAGGCGGTGCGGCCGGCCTCCGCGTGAACCGCACCACGCGGACAACGCTTGCCCGAACGTCGTCCAGCAGTGATCCTCGACCCGTGACTCCCCTTTCCGTTCAGCTCTACACCGTGCGCGAGCTGCTGGCCGAGGACCTGCCCGGCACCCTCGACCGGCTCGCCGCGCTGGGACTCGCCCACGTCGAGCCCTTCCGGCTCACCGACTACGCGGCGCAGCTCGGTCCCGCGCTCGCGGCGAGCGGGCTGACCGCGCCGACGGCCCACCAGCACGTCGTCGGCACGGGAGCGGAGGACGAGATCTTCGCCACCGCCGCCGAGCTCGGCGTGGCCACCGTGTTCGACCCGCGGATCGACCGGGAGCGCTTCGAGACCGCGGACGGGGTGGCCGCGGTGGCCGACGACCTCAACGCCGCGGCGGCCGTCGCCGCCCGGCACGGGGTGCGGATCGGCTACCACAACCACGCCCAGGAGCTGGAGATCCTCCACGACGGCACACCGGCCTTGGAGCTGCTCGCCGAGCACCTCGGCGACGAGGTGGTGCTGGAGGTCGACACCTACTGGGCCGCCGTCGGCGGGCAGGACCCGGTGGCCCTGCTGAAGCGGCTCGGGGACCGGGTCACGGCCGTGCACGTCAAGGACGGGCCGGCCACGCCCGACCCGATCGACCAGGTGGCGGTCGGGCAGGGCGGCCTCCCCGTGCGGGAGATCCTCGCCGCGGCCCCGCAGGCGCTGCGGGTCGTGGAGCTCGACGACACGCGCGGCGACCGCTTCCAGGCCGTGGCCGACAGCTGCGCGTGGCTGCGCGCCGAGGGCCTGGCATGAGCGCGAACGGCTCGGGGCCGGTGCGGGTCGGCGTCATCGGCGCCGGCGTGATCAGCACCGAGTACCTGCGCAACCTCACGGCCCTGCCCGACCTCGACGTCCGCGCGGTCGGCGACCTCGACCCGGAGCGGGCCCGCGCGCAGGCGGCCGCCTTCGGCGTGCCGCGCGGCGGCCCGGTCGCCGACGTCCTGGCCGACGACGCGATCGAGCTCGTCGTCAACCTCACGGTGCCGCAGGCCCACGTCGACGTGGCGCTGCAGGCGCTCGCCGCGGGCAAGCACGTGTGGAACGAGAAGCCGATCGGGCTGGACCGCGAGAGCACGCGCACGCTGCTCGACACGGCCGGTGCGAGGGGGCTGCGCGTGGCCACCGCACCGGACACGTTCCTCGGCCCCGGCATCCAGACGGCGCGCCGCATGCTCGAGTCGGGCGTGATCGGCACCCCGCTCACGGCCCTCACGCTGTTCCAGACGCCCGGCCCGGAGTCCTGGCACCCCAACCCCGACTTCCTCTTCCAGGACGGCGCCGGGCCGCTGTTCGACCTCGGGCCGTACTACATCACCGCGCTCGTGCAGCTGCTCGGCCCGATCACGCAGGTCTCCGCGGTCACGTCCCGCGCGCGGGCGAAGCGCACGATCGGCTCCGGGCCGCGCGCCGGGCAGCAGTTCGACGTCACCGTGCCCACCCACGTGGCCGCGATCTACCGGTTCGCGGGCGGCGCGAGCGCGCAGAGCCTCTTCAGCTTCGACTCCGCGGTGAAGCGCCGCACGATCGAGATCACCGGCACCACGGGCACCCTCGTCGTGCCCGACCCCAACACGTTCAGCGGCGACGTCGTGGTGCACGGGCTCGACGGCGAGCCGGTCACCACGCCCGCCGCCCCCGCGCCCGCCACGCGCGGCACGGGCGTGCTGGAGCTCGCCCGCGCGGTGCGCGCCGGACGGCCGGAACGCGCGTCGGGCCTGCTCGGCGCCCACGTCCTCGACGTGATGATCTCCACGATCGAGGCCGCCGAGCGGGGTGCCCCCGTGGACGTCACGAGCCCGGTGGAGCTGACCGCGGCCCTCCCGCAGGACTGGGACCCGACCTCCGCCACCCTGGTCGGATGACGCAGGGCACGGCGCCTTCGGGCAACACAGCGCCTTCGGGCAACACAGCGCCTTCGGGCAACACAGCGCCTTCGGGCACGCGGATCGCGGTGGCGAGCTTCATCGGCACGGCGATCGAGTTCTACGACTTCTACATCTACGGCACGGCCGCGGCGCTCGTGTTCGGCGCGGTGTTCTTCCCGTCGTTCTCCCCGCTGGCCGGCACGCTCCTGTCCCTCGGCACGTTCGCCGTGGGGTTCGTCGCCCGGCCGCTGGGCGCCATCCTGTTCGGTCACTTCGGCGACCGGATCGGGCGCAAGCGGATGCTCATCGTCTCGCTGGTGACGATGGGCGGGGCCACCGTGGCGGTCGGGCTGGTGCCCTCCTACGACACCATCGGGGTGCTCGCCCCGATCCTGCTGGTGACGGCCCGGTTCCTGCAGGGCATCGGCCTAGGCGGCGAGTGGGGCGGGGCGGTGCTGCTCGCCACCGAGTACGCCCCGCCCGGGCGGCGCGGGCTCTACTCGGCGTTCCCGCAGCTCGGGCCCGCGGTGGGGTTCCTGCTCGGCAATGCGCTCTTCCTGCTGCTCGCCGCCACGATGTCGGACGAGACGTTCCGCAGCGTCGGCTGGCGCATCCCGTTCCTCGCCTCGGCCGTGCTGCTGGTGGTGGGCTACTACATCCGGATGCGGATCGCCGAGACCCCGGTGTTCCAGGCCGCGATGGACCGCCAGGAACGCGCCCGGGTGCCCTTCGTCGACCTGCTGCGCAGCCAGCCGCTGGTGCTGGTGCTCGCGACGCTGTCGTTCATCCTGTCGCACACGCTGTTCTACACGGTCACGACGTTCGCGCTGTCGTACGGCACGGGCACCCTGGGCCTCGACCGCACCACGATGCTGGGAGCGGCGATGGTGGCCGTCGCGGTGATGGGGGCGGCCACGCTGTGGTTCGCGGTGCGCTCCGACCGCGTCGGCCGCAAGAAGCTGTGCCTCGCCTCCGCGGTGTGCGCAGCGGTGTGGGCGTTCCCGCTCTTCTGGCTGATCGACAGCGGCAGCCCGGTGCTCATCGCGCTCGGCATGACCGGCGGGTTGCTCTGCTTCGCTATGCTCTACGGCCCGATGGGCGCGTTCCTGCCCGAGCTGTTCCGGGTGCGCTACCGCTACTCCGGCGCCTCGTTCGCCTACAGCGCGAGCGGCATCGTCGGCGGCGGCATCAGCCCGCTGGTGGCCACCGACCTGTTCGCCCGCACCGGGTCGAGCGCGGCGGTGTCGGCGTACGTCGTGGTGATCGCGGTGATCTGCTTCGTCAGCCTGCTGCCGCTGGGCGAGACCAAGGACGCCGACTTCACCGACGGGCTGCGGGCGAAGCCGGCTTCCTGACCACCAGGCTCGCCTCGCCGTCGCGTTCGACGTGGTGGAGCACCTCGAGGTGGCCGAACGCCGCCCGCAGCTCCCCCGCGGGCGCGCGGAACGGCCCCGGCCCCTCCCCCACCTCGGACAGCACGGTCACGACCAGCAGCCCGCCCGGGGCGAGGCGATCCGCCAGCTGCGGGTACCACCGCGGGTCGCGGAAGCGCTGGCAGACCACCACGTCGTACGGTCCGCCCCCGGCCGGCAGGCCGGCGTCGAGGTCGTGGAGCCGCCAGTGGACGTCCACGCCTTCCCGGCGGGCCAGCGCCCGCCCGGCCTCCAGCGCCACCGGGGAGACGTCCAGCGCGTCCACGGTGAACCCGCGGGCCGCCAGCCAGACGGCCACCGTGCCCCGCCCGCACGCCACGTCCAGCGCGCGCCCGCCCGCCGGGAGCAGCTCGGTGCGCCCCCGCAGCGCGTCCGGCGGCGCGGGCTCGCCGGCGCCCGCCACGGCGTGCCGCGCGTCCCAGCGCTCACGATCGGCGTCGGCCACGGTCAGGCCAGCGCCGTGACCACCGACTCGACCGCGGCGTCGAGGGCCACGTCCTGCTGCTGCCCCGAGGCCAGGTCCTTCACCCCGATCGTGCCGGCCTCGAGGTCGCGCTCACCCAGCACGAGCGCGAGGCGCGCTCCCGAACGGTCGGCGGCCTTCATGGCGCCCTTGAGGCCGCGGCCGCCGTAGGCGAGGTCCACGCGCACGCCGGCGCGGCGCAGCTGCGCGGCCAGCACCACCAGCCTGCGTTTGGCCGCATCGCCCAGCGGCACCCCGAACACGTCGCAGCGCGCCTCCGACCACGGCGCCACGCCCTCGGCCCGGCACGCCAGCAGCGTGCGGTCGACGCCGAGGCCGAAGCCCACCCCGGACAGCGGCTTGCCGCCCAGCGTGGCCATCAGCCCGTCGTAGCGGCCGCCCCCACCGATCCCGGACTGCGCGCCGAGCCCGTCGTGCACGAACTCGAACGTGGTCTTCGTGTAGTAGTCCAGGCCGCGCACCATCCGCGGGTTCTCGGTGTAGGGCACGCCGAGGTCGTCGAGGTGCTGCAGCACCGCGGCGTGGTGCTCGGCCGAGGCTGCCGACAGGTGGTCGATCAGCAGCGGCGCGTCGGTGAGCAGCTCCCGCACCTCGGGCCGCTTGTCGTCGAGCACGCGCAGCGGATTGAGCTGCGCACGGGCCCGGGTGGGCTCGTCGAGCGGCAGCCCGGCCAGGAACTCGCGCAGCAGCCGCCCGTACTCGGGACGGCACTCGGCGTCGCCGAGCGAGGTGATCTCCAACCGGTAGCCGGTGAGCCCCAGTGCCCGGAAACCCTCGTCGGCGACCGCGATCACCTCGGCGTCCAGCGCCGGGTCGTCCACCCCGATCGCCTCGACGCCCACCTGCTGCAGCTGCCGGTACCGCCCCGCCTGCGGCCGCTCGTAGCGGAAGAACGGGCCCGCGTAGCGCAGCTTGACCGGCAGCCCGTGCCGGTCGAGACCGTGCTCGATCACCGCCCGGACGACGCCCGCGGTGCCCTCCGGCCGCAGCGTGACCGACCGGTCGCCGCGGTCGGCGAACGTGTACATCTCCTTGCTCACGACGTCGGTGGACTCGCCGACGCCCCGGGCGTACAGCCCGGTGTCCTCGAAGATCGGCAGCTCCAGCAGCCCGTACCCGGCCCGCTCGGCCGCCCCCTCCAGCGTGGCGCGCACGTGGGCGAACCCGGCCGACTCCGGCGGGACGTACTCCGGGATGCCCTTGGGCGCGGAGAAGGGCTGTGCCTTCCGCTGCTCCTCCACGGCCGTCACAGCCCCCGTCCTTCCGCCGGCACCCCGAGATCCTGCAGGAACGGGTTGCTCGCCCGCTCCCGCCCGATCGTGGTGGTGGGACCGTGCCCCGGCAGCACGAGCGTGTCGTCCGCGCGGGTGAGCAGCTTGTCGCGCAGGCTCGCGAGCATCTGCTGGTGGTCACCGCCGGGCAGGTCGGTGCGCCCGATCGAGCCGGCGAAGAGCGTGTCGCCCGCCAGCACGACCTCGACGCCCTCGTCCGTGGGCGTGCTGAACACCACCGAGCCGCGGGTGTGGCCCGGCGTGTGGTCGACGGTGAGCGTGAGCCCGGCGAGCTCCAGCGCCGCGCCGTCGGTGAGCTCGCGGACCTCGCGGGGCTCCCGCATCTCCAGCCGCCCGCCGAAGAACGCGGAGGACTCGGCCGACACGCCCTTGAGCGGGTCGGAGAGCATCTCCCGGTCGTCCGGGTGGATCCAGGCGGCGATGTCGTTGCCGTCGCACACCGGCGCCACGCTGAAGGTGTGGTCGAAGTGCCCGTGGGTCAGCAGCACCGCCACCGGGGTGAGCCGATGTTCGGCCAGCAGCGCGTCCAAGGGCTCGACGGCGTCCTGACCCGGATCGACCACGACGCACGCCTCGCCCGGACCCGCCGCCACGACGTAGCAGTTGGTCTGGAACGAACCGGCTGGAAAACCTGCGACGAGCACCTCATCAGCCTAGAGGGGCCCGTTCACACCTCACCGGGGCCTCTCAGGTGGGGTCGCTATCCTGCCGCCGATCGGTGGATGCGAGGGAGTTGCGGTGACGACCAACCAGATGCGGCGCGAGGCGGCCAAGCGAAAGCTGGAGAACCAGCAGAAGCGGCGGGCCGAACGTGCCCGTCGGCGCCAGCGCACCGCGATGATCACCTCCGTCTCGGTCGTGGTCGTGGTGGTCGTGGCCGTCGTGCTGCTCTCCACCGTCGGCCTCCCCGGTGGCGGCGACGACACCGCGGCGCCGCCCGCGGACGCCCCCACCACGTCGGCGCCCCCGGCCGCGGCCGGCGTGCCCGAGTCGATCCCGACCGAGATCGCACCCGCCCCGGCGCGCCCCACACCGCTACCCGCCTCTGTGACCTGCGACTACCCGACGGGCGGCGAGACCGCGTCGAAGCCCGTCCAGCCGCCCGCGGGTGGCGACGTCAGCGCCACGGGCACGGTCGCCGTCACCCTGGAGACCGGCGACGGCGCCATCCCGCTCACCCTCGACCGCGCCCTCGCCCCCTGCACGGTGAACAGCTTCGAGAACCTCGTCCGGCAGGCCTACTTCGACGGCACCGAGTGCCACCGGCTCACCACCGGCGCCGGGCTGCAGGTGCTCCAGTGCGGTGACCCGTCGGGCACCGGCGCCGGCGGGCCCGGGTACACGTTCGCCGACGAGGTCTTCCCCGAGCTGACCTACGGGCGCGGTGTGCTCGCCATGGCGAACGCCGGCCCGAACACCAACGGCAGCCAGTTCTTCATGGTCTACGGCGACGCCCAGCTGCCGCCGCAGTACACGGCCTTCGGGACGATCAGCCCGGAAGGGCTGCAGGTCATCGACCAGATCGCCAACCGGGGCCAGGACCAGAGCAGGGACGCCACGGACGGCGCGCCCGTCCAGCCGGTGACCATCGAGCGGGCGCTCGCGAGCTGACCCGCACTGCACCGCCCATCGAGTCACCCCGGCCGCCCCTGGACGCCCGCGACCACGGGCGGCCGCGTGTTGCGCTGCGCCGCCGGGCTGGCCCTCGCCCTGGTGGCTGCCGCCTGCACGGCGCCACCGCCGGCCGTCCCGGAGCCGCTCGGCCGGCTGGTGGCCGTCGACCAGGGTGAGCTGCTCGGCACCACCGACGGCGACGTGCTGCGCTACCGCGGCATCCCGTACGCGGCCCCGCCGGTGGGCGAGCACCGGTTCGAGCCGCCGGGCCGCCCCCACGCGTGGAGCGGCACGCGGCCGGCCACGGAGCCCGGAGCCCGCTGCCCCCAGCCTGCCGCAGGTGGGGCGGGCCGTACCAGCGAGGACTGCCTCACCGTCGACGTCACCGTTCCGGCCGGCACCACCGCAGGCGCGCGACTGCCCGTGCTGGTGTGGCTGCACGGCGGCGGGTTCACCTCGGGCGCGGGCACGGAGGTCGACCCGCGCCGCCTCGCCCTGGCCGGCCCGCTCGTCGTGGTCACCGTCAACTACCGGCTCGGCGCACTGGGGTTCCTCGGCCTGCCCGGGCTGGAGGGCTCCGGCTCGTTCGGGCTGCTCGACCAGCGCGCCGCCCTCACCTGGGTGCGGCACAACATCACCGCGTTCGGCGGCGACCCGGACCGCGTCACCCTGGCCGGCCAGTCCGCGGGCGCCGACAGCGTGTGCGCCCACTTCACCTCACCCGCGTCGGTCGGGCTCTTCCACCGCGCGATCATGCAGAGCGGCGAGTGCGCCGCCACCGACCTCGTCGACGTGATCCGGCCCGGCACCGGCGCGGCAGGCGACACCTGGAAGCCGCTGCCCCTCGTCGAGGCCGCAGGCATGACGATCGCGGCCTCGCTCGGCTGCCCCGCCCCGCCCGGTGACGGCCCCGACGCCTCGGCCGTGGCGGCGTGCCTGCGGGCGCTGCCGGTCGCGCAGCTCGTCGACGGCAGTTCCCCGGCCGCCACCGGCTACTACTGGAGCCCGGCCACCGGCACCCCGACGCTCCCCCGGCGGCCGTCGGACATCCTCCTGAACCGCGACGCCCGCCCCGGCATGCCGGTGCTCGCCGGCACCACCGCCGACGAGGGCACGCTCTTCACGGCCCTCTTCTTCGACGGGGCGGGCATCCCGGTGACGGACGCGGGGTTCGACGCCCTGTTCGCGGCGGCAGGCGGCACGGGCACTCCCGAGGCCTACCGGTCCCCCGACCGCTCCCCCGGCCGCGCCTGGTCGGACGTGATCACCGACCGCGCGTACGCCTGCCCCGGCCTCGTCAACCACCGGGCGCTCGCCGACCGCGGCCCGCTCTACGCCTACGAGTTCACCGCCCCGGCCCCGACCGGGCCGTACGCAGGGTTGCCGCCCGACCTGGCGGGCGGCGCTCCCCACGCCGCCGAACTGCCCTACCTGTTCGACCTCGTACCCGGGCAGCCCGAGCTCTCCGAGGGCCAGCGGGCCCTCGCCGACGAGCTGGTGCGGCGGTGGGCGAGGTTCGCGACCACCGGCGAGCCCGCGGCGGACGGCGCCACCCCCTGGCTGCCCTGGACCGGCGAAGGCCGGCTGCTGACGATCGGCGGCCCCGGGCCCGCGTCGACGATGACGCCCGCCTCCGCGTTCGCCGTTGCGCACCGCTGCGGGCTCTGGGGAGTGCGCTGACACACCACCACCGACGCTCACACACCACCTCCAGCGCTGACACACCGACTGCAACCGATGTGCCGACACCACCACCGATGTGCGAGCAGCCGGACGACCCCCGGCGACGCCCACACACCACCACCAGTGCCCACACACCGACTGCAACCGATGTGCCGACACCACCACCGATGTGCGAGCAGCCGGACGACCCCGCCGCTGAGGCCTCGCAGCGGCGGTGCGAGGCCTCCTGGTGGCGCCGCGCATTCGCCGGGGCGGCTTCGCGGGCAGGCCAGGGGCCTGCCCCGTTGGCGCGCGGCGCCGCCAGGAGCCGGCCTTCCTCGGAGGGGCGGAGCCGGAGGTTCGCGGCGATCAAGGCGAAATGGTCGCTCCCGAAGATCATCTAGCGGCCATTCCCCCTTGATCGATCCCCGGAGGGCCTCTCCCGGCCCAAGATCGGAGAGTTGGCACATTCCCGGGTCGAAAACGCCCGGGAACGCGCCAGACCCGTGATCATGCCCGCCGGGCCGGCCTCCGGGGGCGTCACGCGCCCACCCGGCAGGCCCCGCAACCGATGTGCGAGCGGCCGGACCAGCCCCTGCGACGCTCACACACCACCACCAGCGCCCACACACCAACTGCAACCGGTGTGCCGGCAGCACAACCGGTGTGTGAGCGCCCCGGGACGGCCCCGGGGCGGCGCAGTCAGTCCTCGGCCACCGGCGCCGGGGCGACGAGGTCGCGGTCGACGCGGCGGTGGTAGCGCATGCCGGCCAGCCCGCCGAGGACCGCGCCGACCAGCGTCACGACGAGCAGGCCCACCACGAGCGCAGCAGCACCCGCGGACAGCACGCCTCCGCTCATCGGGAAGCGGAACAGCTCGTCGAGCGGCAGGTTCGGGAGGGCGCCCGTGAGCGCGGCGGCCACGGCCGCGACCACGGCGAGCAGCAGCGTCCACAGCCAGACGGCCACGCCCTGGCGGGCGCCGGCGAACCGGGCCATCCGGCCGGCGACGTACCCGCCGCAGTAGTAGCCGGCGAGGACGGCGACCAGGAGCACGACAGCACTCGCGATGCCGGTCGTCAGGAGCGCGGCGGGGTCGAGGGCCGGTCCGACGAGGCCGAGCGCGGTGCCCGCCACCCCCGCGAGGGCCAGGAACAGCGCCGTCATGGTCATCGCGATGACCCAGCCGAAGAACGCCGAGCCCCACCGGATGCCGCCGAACCGGCGCGACTGCGCGGCCGTCAGGTGGGAGCGGGCCCGGGCGAGGTCGGGCAAGGGCTGGGTGCGTTCCGCGTCGGGGACCGTGCTCATGGGGTCTCCTCCCTCTGTGGGGAGGATGTACCCCGATCAGCTCGCGGGCACTCAGCTGGCGCTCGTCACCCGGTACACGTCGTACACGCCCTCGACGTTGCGCACGGCGCGCAGGACGTGGCCGAGGTGCTTCGGGTCGCCCATCTCGAAGGTGAACCGGGAGACCGCGACCCGGTCGCGGGAGGTCTGCACGGACGCGGAGAGGATGTTGACCCGCTCGTCGGCGAGCACCTTGGTGACGTCGGACAGCAGGCGGTGCCGGTCGAGGGCCTCGACCTGGATGGCCACGAGGAACAGCGAGCCGGGCTGCACCGACCAGGCGACCTCGACGAGCCGTTCCGCGCGCGCCTGCAGGTCCTTGGCGTTGGTGCAGTCGGTGCGGTGCACGCTGATGCCGCCGCCGCGGGTGACGAAGCCGAGGATGTCGTCGCCGGGCACGGGGGTGCAGCAGCGGGCGAGCTTGGTGTACATGTCGCCGATGTCGCCCTCGGGCCCGCGCACGACGACGCCCGCGTCGCCGCTGGTGCGGCGCAGCCGCACCGTGGACGGGGTGGCCCGCTCGGCGAGGTCCTCCTCGGCCTGCTCCTCGCCGCCGGAGAGCGCGACGAGCCGCTGGACGACGTGGCGGGCGCTGGCGTGGCCCTCCCCGACGGCGGCGTAGAGCCCGGAGACGTCGGGGAAGTGCATCTCCCGCGCGAGGGAGGCCATGGCGTCGGCCGAGACGAGCCGCTGCAGCGGGAACGAGGTGCGCCGGGCCTCGCGGGCGATGGACTCCTTGCCCGCCTCGATGGCCTCCTCGCGCCGCTCCTTGGCGAACCACTGCTTGACCTTGGTCTTCGCCCGGGGCGACGCGACGAACGACAGCCAGTCGCGGCTGGGGCCCGCGCTCTCCGCCTTGGAGGTGAAGATCTCGACGACGTCGCCGGACTCCAGCTTGCGTTCGAGGGCCACGAGCTTGCCGTTGACGCGGGAGCCGATGCAGCGGTTGCCCACCTCGGTGTGCACGGCGTAGGCCAAGTCGACGGGCGTGGACCCGGCGGGCAGGGTGACGACGTCGCCCTTGGGCGTGAACACGAAGATCTGCTGCGCGCCGAGCTCGTTGCGCAGCGACTCGAGGAAGTCGCCGGGGTCGGCGGCCTCCCGCTGCCAGTCGAGCAGCTGGCGCATCCACGCCATCTGCTCCACCTCGACGGCCTGGCCGTTGTGGGAGCCGCGGGTCTCCTTGTACCGCCAGTGGGCGGCGATGCCGAACTCGGCGGTGTTGTGCATCTCGCGGGTGCGGATCTGCACCTCGAGCGGCTTGCCGTCCGGCCCGATCACGGTGGTGTGCAGCGACTGGTACACGCCGAACCGGGGCTGGGCGATGTAGTCCTTGAACCGGCCCGGCATCGGCTGCCACAGCGCGTGGACCATGCCCATGGCGGCGTAGCAGTCGCGCACCTCGTCGACGAGCACGCGGACGCCGACGAGGTCGTGGATGTCGTCGAAGTCGCGGCCCTTGACGATCATCTTGCGGTAGATCGAGTAGTAGTGCTTCGGCCTGCCCTCGACGGTGGCCTGGATCCGGGCCGAGTCGAGCTGCTGCATGACCTCGTCGATGACCTGTTTGAGGTACGTGTCGCGCGACGGCGCGCGCGTGGCGACGAGGCGCACGATCTCGGAGTACTTCTTGGGGTGCAGGATGGCGAAGGACAGGTCCTCCAGCTCCCACTTGATGGTGGCCATCCCGAGCCGGTGGGCCAGCGGGGCCAGCACCTCGAGGGTCTCGCGGGCCTTCTTCGCCTGCTTCTCCGGCGGCAGGAAGCGCATCGTGCGCATGTTGTGCAGCCGGTCCGAGAGCTTGATCACCAGTACGCGCGGGTCGCGGGCCATCGCGACGACCATCTTGCGGATGGTTTCCGCCTCGGCGGCGGTGCCCAGCTCGACCTTGTCGAGCTTGGTGACGCCGTCGACGAGGTGGGCGACCTCCTCGCCGAAATCCTGGCGCAGCCGGTCGAGCGAGTAGTCGGTGTCCTCCACGGTGTCGTGCAGCAGCGCCGCCACGAGCGTGGTGGTGTCCATGCCCAGCTCGGCCAGGATGCTGGCCACGGCGAGCGGGTGGGTGATGTACGGGTCGCCCGACTTGCGCTTCTGGCCCGCGTGCTTGGCCTCCGCCACGTCGTAGGCGCGCTGCAACAGGCCCAGGTCGGCCTTCGGGTGCAGGGCGCGGTGGACGCTGGCGAGCGGTTCCAGCACCGGGGCGACGACTGCCACCCGCTGGGGCGTCATCCGCCGCGCGATTCGCGCACGCACCCGCCGGGTGGCCGACGGCCGGGCACCGTTGCTGCCCGCCTCCGGTGTGGGAGCGGCCGGGGGCGCGGGCTGCTGCAGTTCAGTCATCCCGTTGTGCCCTCCACCCACGCCAGTCTAGGCCTCGTGCGGTCAGACCGTCAGCAGGGCGTGCACCGGGAGGTCGTCGAGTCGTTGCCTGCCGTTCAGGCCGGTGAGCTCCAGCAACGCGCCGAAGCCGACGACGGTGGCACCCGCCTCGCGCAGCAGCTCGGCGGACGCCGCGGCGGTGCCGCCGGTGGCGAGCACGTCGTCGACGAGGAACACCCGCGCGCCCGGGAAGACCGTGTCGGCGGGCAGCTCCACCGTGGCCGTGCCGTACTCCAGCTCGTACGTGCGGGTGGCGGCCACCAGGGGGAGCTTGCCCGCCTTGCGGATCGGGACGATGCCGGTGCCCGCCACCACCGCCACCGCGGCGCCCAGCAGGAACCCGCGCGCCTCGATGCCCGCCACCAGGTCGGCCTCGCCCACCAGCGACGCCAGTTCGGTGGTGACGGCCGTGAAGGCCTCCGCGTCGGCGAGCACCGGCGTGACGTCGCGGAACAGGATGCCCGGCGACGGGTAGTCGGGCACGTCGCGCACCAGGCCCGCCACCCGCTCCAGCTCGGGCGCCGACCCGTCGGCGCCGGCCACCGCGACGGGCCCGGTCACCGCTGCCGCTTGGCGGAGGGCCGGCCCGACTTCCCGGACGGCCGCGCGCCGCGGGTCCCACCGCGGGCGTGGCGGGCCGGCACGGCGCCCGCCGCCGCCATCGCGCGCTCCTTGCGCAGCTCCCCGGCGAGCACCGCGTCGTCGGCCAGGTCCGGCGACTCGTCGTCGGTGGCCGTGGCGTCGGCGCCCACGGCCGCCTTCCGCCGCCGCAACGCCACCCGCTGCGCCTGCTCCTGGAAGCGCGGGTCGCGCATCTTGAGGTCGACGAGGATCGGTGTGGCCAGCAGCAGCGACGACAGCGCGCCGGCGATGATGCCGACCATCTGCACGAGCGCCAGGTCGGCGAGCGTGCCGACGCCGAGCAGGCCGACACCGATCACCATCAGCGCCACGACCGGCAGCACCGCGAACAGCGACGTGTTGACCGACCGGATCAGCGTCTGGTTGACGGCGAGGTTGGCCGTCTCGGCGTAGGTGCGGCGGGTGAGCCCGAGCAGGCCGCGGGTGTTCTCCTTGACCTTGTCGAACACCACGACGGTGTCGTAGAGGGAGAACCCGAGGATCGTCAGCAGGCCGATCACCGTGGACGGGGTGACCTCGAACCCGATGATCGAGTAGATGCCGGCCGTGACGATCACGTCGTGCAGCAGCGCGACCAGCGCGGCGAGCGCCATCGCCCGCTCGAAGTAGAACGCCAGGAAGATCGTGACGAGCACGAGGAACACGCCGAGCGCGATGAGGGCCTGGCGCGTGATCTGCCCGCCCCAGCTGCCGCTCACCGCGCTGTCGCTGATCGCATCGATCGCGGGGGTGCCGCCGGAGCCGATCGGCTGGAACGTGTCGAACAGCGCCTGCTTGAGCGTGATCAGCTGCGCCGGGTCCAGCGCCTCCGACCGGATCAGGATCGATGCGGCGTCGCCGCTGCCGGCGGACTGCACGGCCTCGGGCTCGAAGCCCAGCGCCTGCTCGTAGACCGCGCGCACGGCCTCCACGTCGGCGGGCGCGGCGGCGGTGGCGGCCGGGAACTGGAGCTGCGTGCCACCGGTGAAATCGATGCCGAGGTTGAACCCCCGGAACACGATCGATCCGATGCAGATGAGCACCAGTACCGCGAACCCGATGTACCAGATGCGCTTGCGCCCGACGATGTCGAACGCACCGGTGCCCGTGTAGAGCCTGGTGAGGACCCCGGCCACGTCAGGCTCCCTTCGATCGGCCGGCTGCGGCGGCGGTGGCCCGCCTGCGGGCGGCGCCCGCGCGGGCGGCCTCGCCCAGCCCCGAGAGACCGGGGCTGCTGAACACGCGCGACTTCGCCGCGAGCGACACCAGCGGGTGCGTCACCAGGAACACGACGATCAGGTCGAGCACCGTGGACAGGCCGAGGGTGAACGCGAAGCCGCGCACCTGGCCGACCGCCAGCAGGTAGAGCACCGCGGAACAGAGGAAGCTCACGGCGTCGGCGGACAGGATCGTGCGCCGGGCCCGCACCCAGCCCCGCGGCACCGCGGAGCGGAAGGTGCGGCCTTCGCGCATCTCGTCCTTCAACCGTTCGAAGAAGATGATGAACGAGTCGGCCGTGATGCCGATGGCGAGGATGAAGCCTGCGACGCCCGCGAGGTCGAGCGTGAACCCGATCCAGCGCCCGAGCAGCACCAGCACCGGGTAGACGATCGCCGCGGACAACGCGAGCGACAGGACCAGGAGCAGCCCGAGCACGCGGTAGTAGAACAGGCCGTAGATGAACACGAGCGCCAGCCCGACGCCGCCCGCGATCAGCCCGGCCTCCAGCGAGGCCAGCCCGAGCGTGGCCGACACCGTCTGCGCCTCCGACGACTCGAACGACAGCGGCAGCGAGCCGTAGCGCAGGACGCCGGCCAGCTGCTCGGCCTCCTCCTGGTTGAACTGCCCCTCGATCTGGGTGGCGCCGAAGATCGGCTGGTTGATCCTCGGCGCCGAGACGACCTCGCCGTCGAGGGTGAACGCGACGAGCTTGCCGACGTTGTTGGTGGTGTACTCGCCCCACGTCTGCGCGCCCTGCGCCTCGAACGTCAGGCTGACCACCCAGCCCACACCGGTGGTGTTCTGCTGGGCCTGGGCGCTGGCGATCTCGGTGCCCTCCAGGAACGCGGGCCCGAGGACGTACTTCTCGGTGCCGTCCTGGTTGCAGGCCACCAGCGGCCGCGTCGGGTCGTCGTAGCCGCGCAGCGGGTCGCGGGTGGCGCAGTCGAGCGTGAGCAGCGCCGTCTCCTGGACGGTCGGGTCGGTGCTCTGGCGCATCTGCCGCGCGGCGTCGACCTCGGCGGCCAGCCGCGGGTCGGCGGGCGCGGCCGTGCCCGGCGCGGGCTGCGGCGACGGGGGCACCGGGTCCTGCGGCGGGGGCGGCGGGTCCTGCAGCGGCCTGCTCATCGCCACCGGGGCCACGGCGCGCTCCACGGCGTCACCCGCGCCCATCCCCTGCGGCTGCCCGGTGGGGGGCGCCTGCTCCGCGCCGGGCGCCGGCGCCTGCTGGTCTGCGGGCGGGGCGCCGGGGTCTGCGGGTGGGGCGCCGGGCTGCTGCGGCGGTTGCTGGGCGGCGTAGGGCCCGCCGATGACCTCGCGGAAGCGCAGCTGGGCCGTCTGGCCCAGCGACCGCGCCTGGTCGCCCTCGCTGCCGGGGACGGTGATCGTCAGGTTGCTGCCGTCGATCACCACCTCGGCGCCGCTCACGCCCAGGCCGTTGACGCGCTCCTCGATGATCGCCTGCGCCTGCTGGAGCTGCTCACGCGGCGGCTCGGCGCCGGTCTCGGTGCGGGGCTGCAGCGTGACGCGGGTGCCGCCCTGCAGGTCGATGCCCAGCTTGGGGGTGGGACTGCCGTCGCCGGTGAAGAACACCAGCGCGTACAGCGCGGCGATGATGGCGACGAATGCCGCCAGGTGACGCCAGGGGCGGATCTGCCCCGGGGTGGATGCCACTGCTCGCGTTCTCTTCCTTCTCCGGTGCGACCCGCCGGGTGCTGCGGCCGCGCGGCGCCGTCAGCTGCGGGGCGTGCCGTTCGACGACTCGTCCTTCTCCACCGTGCTCTTCTCCAGCGACGGGGCGCTCTCGGTGGCGGGTGCCACCTCGGCGGCGTCGTCGGAGGTGGTGGCCACGGTGTCGGCGGTGGTGTCGGCGGACGTGTCGGCGGGGGTCTCGGTGGCGTCGTCCTGGACCTTCTCGCGGATGGCGCCCCGGATCCAGGTGGTGACCACGCCGTCGGCGATCTCCAGGTCGATCGTGTCCTCGTAGGAGGCGTCGACGACCGTGGCGCGCAGACCGGAGGTGGTCATCACGACGTCACCCGCCTCGAGCGCCGCCTGCATCTTCTGCATCTCCTGCATCTGGCGCTTCTGGCGTCGCCCCGACAGGAAGATCGGGATGAACAGCAGCAGGATCAACAGGGGGAACAGCAGTTCCATGGTCTTGGTCTCCGAATCTCCGCACGTCGTGGAGCCACCAGAGTCTGCCAGCCCCCGGTTCAGAACAACGCGGGAGGGCCACCCGGAGTGACGTCCGGTGGCGCAGCGATGCCCAGATGTGACCAGGCGGCTGCGGTGGCCACCCGGCCCCGCGGCGTGCGCGCCAGCATGCCGGCGCGCACGAGGTAGGGCTCGCAGACCTCCTCGACGGTACCCGGTTCCTCCCCGACCGCCACTGCCAGCGTGGACACCCCGACCGGCCCGCCGCCGAACGAGCGCACCAGCGCACCGAGCACGGCGCGGTCGAGCCGGTCGAGGCCGAGTTCGTCGACGTCGTAGACGGCGAGCGCGTCGCGGGCGACCGTGCGGGTGACGGCGCCGTCGGCGCGCACCTCCGCGAAGTCGCGGACGCGGCGCAGCAGCCGGTTGGCGATGCGCGGGGTACCGCGGGAGCGCCGCGCGATCTCCTCGGCGCCGTCCGGGCGCAGGTCGACGTCCAGGATGGTGGCCGCGCGCCGCAGCACGAGCTCCAGCTCACCGGGCTCGTAGAACTCCATGTGGGCGGTGAAGCCGAAGCGGTCGCGCAGCGGGCCGGTGAGCGCGCCGGACCGGGTGGTGGCCCCCACCAGCGTGAACGGGGCGATGTCGAGCGGGATGGAGGTGGCGCCGGGCCCCTTGCCCACGACGACGTCGACGCGGAAGTCCTCCATCGCGAGGTAGAGCATCTCCTCGGCGGGACGCGCGGTGCGGTGGATCTCGTCGATGAACAGGACGTCGCCGGGTTCGAGGTTGGACAGCATCGCCGCGAGGTCGCCCGCGCGTTCGAGCGCGGGCCCGGACGTCAGCCGGATGGCCGCACCGAGCTCGGCCGCGACGATCAGCGCGAGGCTCGTCTTGCCCAGGCCGGGCGGCCCGGACAACAGGATGTGGTCGGGTGGCTGGCCGCGGCGGCGCGCGCCCTCGAGCACGAGTTCCAGCTGCTCGCGCACGCGCGGCTGCCCGATGAACTCGGTGAGCGTGCGGGGACGCAGCGAGGAGTCGGCCTCGAGGTCCTCCGGCTCGGGCTCGGGTGTGAGTGCGACCTCGCTCACCGCCCCTTGCCACCCAGCCTGGTGAGCGCGGCCCGCAGCAGCGCGCTGGCGTCCGCGGTGCCGTCACCGGCGAGCACGGCGTCGACCGCACCCTCGGCGGGCTTCGCGGCGAAGCCGAGACCGATCAGCGCCTCCACCACCTGGTCGCGGCGCGGGTTGCCACCGTTCGCGGCCACCGGGGCCGTCGCGGGCGACGCGGCGGGCGCCACGACCTTGTCGCGTAGTTCGAGGGCCAGGCGCTCGGCGCCCTTGCGGCCGATCCCGGGCACGCGGGTGAGCGTGGTGATGTCGCCGTCGACGAGTGCGCGGCGCAACGCGTCGGGGCTCAGCACGGCCAGCGTGGCGAGCGCGATGCGCGGCCCGATCCCGCTCACGGTCTGCAGGAGGCCGAACAGGTCCCGCTCCTCCTCGTCGGCGAACCCGAACAGGGTGAGCGAGTCCTCCCGCACGACCAGCGCCGTGGCGAGCCTGCCCTGCTCGCCCCGGCGCAGCCGGGACAGGGTGCCCGGCGTGGCCTGCACCGCGAACCCGACCCCGCCGACCTCGACCACCGCGTGGTCGAGGCCGATCTCCAGCACCTCACCGCGCACCGAACTGATCATGACGCCTCTCCGCTCGCCTTCCTGGCCGCCGCGAGCCGGGCCCGGTGGGCGCGCGCGAGTTCCGCCGAGCGCGCCTGCGCCTGGGCCATCCGGTCGAGCATCGGTGCCCGCCAGCAGTGGCAGATGGCCAGGGCCAGCGCGTCGGCCGCGTCGGCGGGCCGCGGGGCCTCGTCGAGCGCGAGCAGCCGGGTGACCATGGCGGTGACCTGCTGCTTGCCCGCGCGCCCCTCCCCCGTGACCGCAGCCTTCACCTCGCTGGGCGTGTGGAACGCGACCGGCAGCCCCGCGCGCGCCGCGAGCATCGCGACGACCCCGCTGACCTGGGCGGTGCCCATCACGGTGCGGACGTTGTGCTGGCTGAACACCCGTTCCACCGCCACCACGTCGGGCCGGTGCCGTTCGATCCAGCGCTCCACCTCGGCCCCGACCTCGAGCAGGCGCTGCGGCAGGGGCGCGTCGGGCGGCGTGCGCACGACGTCCACCGCCACGGCCCGCACGCGCCGGCCACCCGCGCCGTCGACGACCCCGAGCCCGCACCGGGTCAACCCCGGGTCGACGCCGAGCACCCGCACTCCGTCTCCTCTCGCAGGTCGCCGACCGGACGGTCCGCCCGCGAACAGCCGTTCGAGGAGGCAGGCTACCGGCGTGCCGGCGACGGGCCGCGGGGGCGCGCCGGTCGCCGGCCTCCCGGTCAGGCCACGGGCTCCTGCGCGGGCGCCCCGGAGCTGCGCCGGTCCCACTCGGCGAGCACGCCGTCCGCGGTGGGCCGCGACGCCAGGCTCCCGGCCACGAAGGCGACGAGCCCGGTGCCCAGCCCCACGTAGATCGGCTGGTTGGCGTAGATGTCGCCGACCACCGCCATCGTGGCGAGCGTGGCCACCGTGCCGACGGCCATCGCCGCCACCGCCCCGACGATCGTGGCCCGCCGCCACAGCAGGCCGCCCAGGATCGGCACCAGCAGGCCGCCGACGAGGATGTCGTAAGCGATCGTCAGCGCGGCCACCACGTCCTGCAGCAGGCAGGAGATCACGATCACGACCGCACCGAGCGCGATGATGAGCAGCCGGTTGCCGCGCACGTGGTCCTCCTCGCCGCCCGCGGGCGCGCGGCCGCGCAGCCGCTGCAGGATGTCCTGGCCGAGCACGGTGGCGTTGGCGATCAGCGCGCCGCTCGCGGTGGACATGACGGCGGCCAGCGCCGCCGCGAGCACCAGCCCCGCCAGCACCGGGGGCATGGTCGCGTCCACCACGGCGGTGAAGGCGTCGTCCCGCTCGGCCAGGCCGGGCACGAGCACGCTCGCGCCCATCCCGACCAGGGCGCCGGCCACGCCGTAGAGCAGGCAGTAGACGCCGGCCGCCGCGCCTCCCCAGCGGGCGACGCCGGGGCTGCGCGCGGTGAAGACCCGCTGCCAGATGTCCTGCCCGATGAGCAGGCCGAACGTGTAGATGACGAAGTAGGTCACGATCGTCTCGCCGCCGATCGTGGTGAGCGAGAGCGCCTCCGGCGCCACTTCGGTGAACCCGCCGGCCTGCGTGAGCACCACCGGCAGCAGGATCAGGAAGATCCCCACGGTCTGGATCAGGAACTGCACGAAGTCGGTGAGGGTGATCGACCACATCCCGCCGAGCGCCGAGTAGACCACCACGACGAGGCCGCCGATGACGATCGACGGCACCCGCGGCAGGTCGAGCAGCGCCGCGAAGATCGTGGCGTAGGCGATCGTCGAGGTCACCGTCAGCATCAGGGTGTAGCCGAACATCACCACCCCGGACAGCACGCTCGCGCCCGGCCCGTACCGCAGCTCGAGCATCTGGCTCACGGTGTAGACGCGCAGCCGCTGCACCCGGCCCGCGAACAGCAGGGACAGCAGCAGGACGCCGGCACCGATGGCGACCACGAGCCACATTCCCGACAGGCCGTACTCGTAGCCGAGGCCGACACCGCCGATCGTGGACGCGCCCCCGAGCACGAGCGCGGACATCGTGCCGGCGTAGAGCAGCGGGCCGAGCCTGCGGCCCGCCACGAGGAAGTCGGCCTCGGTGCGGGCGCGCCGCTTGCCCCAGAAGCCGAAGGCGATCATGGCGACGAGGTAGGCCACGACGATGGCGACGTCCACGTCTCACTCCCGGTGGATGAGATGGATGAGGGTCGGGCGGTCGGCCGACAGGGCGTCGGCCACGAGCGCGGTGAGTGCGCCCGGGTCGGACGTGCGCACGCCGTGGGCGCCGAAGGCCCCGGCCAGCGCGGCGAGGTCGGGCACGGGCAGGTCCACCCCGGTGGGCGGGATGCCCCGTGCCACCTGCTGGTCGCGGATCTCGCCGTAGCCGCCGTTGTCGACCACGACGATCGGCAGCGGCAGCCCCAGGTCGACGGCGGTGGCGAGCTCCTGCACGGAGAAGAGGAACGCCCCGTCCCCGAGCAGGACCGCCGCGGGCCGGCCGGGCCGCGCGAGCGACGCCCCGATCGCGGCGGGCAGCCCGTAGCCGAGGGTGGCGTAGCCGGGCGTGCAGCAGAACCGCCGCGGCGCCGGGACGTCGAAGAAGTGCACGGACCCGAGGTAGGTGACCTGCGAGCTGTCGCCCGCGAGGACCGCGTCGGCGGGCAGCGCGGCCCGCACGGCGCCGTTGATCCGCTCGTGGCTCCCGGCGTCGGCCCGCGCCTCGGCGCGGCAGGCATCGCGGAGCTCGCCGGCGTCGCCGGGCGCGTCCGGTCGCCGCGGGAGCTCCGCGAGCAGCGCGCGCAGGGTCGTCGCGGCGTCGCCGAGCAGCGCCACGTCGGCCTGGCAGTTCTTGTGCAGCTGGGCGGGGTCGACGTCGCAGCGGATCACGGTCCCGCCGCCGATCCGGCCCTCCCACAGGTCCGAGTCGCCGAGCTCGCTGCCCACCACGAGCAGCGCGTCGCTGCCGGTGGCCGCCTTCTGCAGGGCGCGCAGCCGCACCGCGGCGCCGACGGCCAGCGGGTGCGACTCGTCGAGCACCCCCTTGCCGTTGACCGTGGTGGCCACCGGGGCGCCGAGCGCCTCGGCGAGCGCCCGGACCTCGGCGGCCGCGTCCACCGCACCCCCGCCTGCGATCACCAGGGGCCGGCGCGCGCCGGCCAGCAGCGCGGCGGCGCGCCGCACGTCGGCGGCGTCCGGCGCGGGTGGCGCGGTCACCGCACCGACCCACGGGCTGCCGCCCCAGTGCGCCTCGAGCACGTCCAGGGGGATCTCGACGTGCACCGGCCGCGGCCGGGCGCCGCGGAACGAGGCGAACGCCTCGGTGACCGCGTCGGCGGCCTCCTCCGGGCTGCCGACCCGGCGGCTCCGGCGCACGAGGTGCGCCATGGCACCGCTCGCGTCCTTGGTCTCGTGGAGCCTGCCGAGGTCGGCACCCTCGGTGCCCGTCGGCACCCCCGGGGAGAGGAACAGCACCGGCTGCGACTCGGCGTAGGCGGTGGCCGCCGCGGTCATCGCGTTGGTCAGCCCGGGGCCGCTGGTCGTCAGCACGACGCCGGGCCGCCCGCTCACGCGCGCGTACCCCTCCGCCGCGTAGCCGGCCCCCTGCTCGTGCCGGGGCGTCACCGCGCGGATCCCGCACGCCGCGAGGTGGCGGTAGAGCTCCAGGTTGTGCGTGCCGGGGATGCCGAAGACCGTGTCGACGCCGTGGGCGGCAAGGGTCTCGACCACGGCGGCACCGCCGTTGTGCGTGCTCACGACGGCGCCTTCGTGGCCGCCAGCACCGCGAGCAGCTCGTAGGCCACGTGCGCCGCCGCGATCCCGGTGATCTCCGCGTGGTCGTAGGCCGGGGCCACCTCCACGATGTCGGCCCCGACGATGTCCACCCCGACCAGCGCGCGCAGCGTGTGCAGCAGCTCCCGGCTGGTCAGCCCGCCCGCCTCGGGGGTGCCGGTGCCGGGGGCGTGCGCGGGGTCGAGCACGTCGATGTCCACCGAGACGTACACCGGGCCGTCGCCGAGGCGGGCGCGCATCCGTTCCACCACCGCGGTGAGCCCGTCCACCTGGTAGTCGTCGGAGCCGATCACCTGGAACCCCAGCCGGGTGTCGTCGGCGAGGTCGCTCGCGCCGTAGAGCGGCCCCCGGATCCCGACGTGCAGGCACCGCTCCGGGTCGAGCAGGCCCTCCTCGCTCGCCCGCCGGAACGGGGTGCCGTGGGTGTACGGGGCGCCGAAGTAGGTGTCCCAGGTGTCGAGGTGGGCGTCGAAGTGCAGCACCGCGACCGGGCCGTGCGTGCGGTGCACCGAGCGCAGCAGCGGCAGCGCGATCGTGTGGTCGCCGCCCACCGACAGCAGCCGGGCGCCCCCGCCGCGCAGCGCGTCCGACGCCCGCTCGACGGCGGTGATCGCCTCGCCGAGGTCGAACGGGTTGATCGCGACGTCGCCCGCGTCCACCACCTGCTGGGCCGCGAACGGCGACACCCCCAGCCCCGGGTGGAACGGGCGCAGCAGCTTCGACGAGGCGCGCACGTGGGCGGGCCCGAACCGGGCGCCGGGCCGGTAGGACACGCCGGAGTCGAACGGCATGCCCAGCACGGCGACGTCGACGTCGGTGACCTCGTCGAGCCGCGGGAGGCGCGCGAACGTCTCCGGCCCGGCGAAGCGGGGCACGGCGGTGGCGTCGACGGGTCCCTGCGCAGCAGCCATCGGCACAGGGTGGGAGGTGTGGCCGCGGCCGGGACATGGCCGGAAGGGCTAATCTAGATCACCCCGCTTCGCCGAGTCGTACAGGAGCGCTCGTGCTGACCGTGGCCGACCTCGTCGCCGACCCGGCGCTGCGGCTCGCCGTCGCCGCCTGCCCCGACGAGCTCGGGCGCGAGATCGAGGCCGCCGCCGTCTCCGAGCTCGCCGAACCGGGCCCGTGGCTGCAGGGCGGGGAGCTCCTGCTCACGATCGGGCTGCTGCTCGACGAATCCGACGCGGGCTGCACGGCCTACGTAGCGGGCCTGCGCGCCGCGGGCGTGCGCGCGCTCGGCCTCGGGCTCGGCGCCGACCTGCGCTACCAGTCGGCCCCACCGTGCCTCGTGCGGGCCGCACAGGAGGCGCGCCTGCCGCTGCTCACCGTGCCGGACGGGGTGCCGTTCATCGCCGTCACGAAGGCGGTGTTCGCGTGGCGGGCGCGCGAGGAACGCCGGCAACTCGAGTGGGCGCTGCACACCCAGCGCGCGCTCACCGCGGCCGCCGTCCAGCCCGGCGGGCTCGCGGGCATCCTCGCCGCGTACGAGCGCGCCACGGGCCGGGCCGCCCTCGTCGTCGACCTCCTCGAACGGCCCATCGCGAGCTCCCGCCCCGGCCACGAGCCCCTCGCGCGGGAGTTCACCGACCTGCTCGCCCGCGTCCGCCCCCAGGGGCTGCTCGGCGCCGCCGTCGACACCACCGCCGCCCACCGCCGCGAGGTGCACCCGCTCGGTTCCCGCCGCCTGCGCGCCTGGCTGCTCGTCGCCGGGCCGGCCGACCGCGCCGGGTCCGGCATCGTCACCGGCGACCTCGTCTCGCTGCTGTCGCTCGAGCTCGAACGCGTGCGCGGGCTCGGGGCGAGCCGCCACCGCGACCGCGCGCAGCTGCTGGCCCGGCTGTCCCGCGGCATCGTCGACGACCTCGTCGCCGTCCGGTGGCTCGAGTCGGCAGGCCTGCCCGGGGACGAGCTGCGCGCCGCCGTGGTGGCCGCCCCGCGCGCCGCGGAGCTCGCCGCCGACCTCGCCGACGCGCTCCCCGATGCGCTCACCCGCGTCGCGGGCAGCCCGGAGGAACCGGTGGTGGAGCTGGCCGTCCCCGACGCCGTGGACGTCGCGGCGGCGCTCGCCACCCTCGCGCCGGCGCGACCGGCGGGCATCGGCATCGGGGTGCGGCCGGGCGCGCTGGCCGTGTCGCTGCGCCAGGCGCACTCGGCGCTGCCGGAGAGCCGCGTCAGCGGACGGCACGTGCACGCCGCCGACCTGGCGAGCAGCAGGCGGCTGCTCGCGGCCGTGCCCACGGAGCACCTGGCCGGCTTCGCCGACGCCGTGCTCGGCCCGCTCGACGCCGACGCCCGGTCCGCCGACCTGCTGCGCACGCTCGCGGCGTTCCTCGAGCACAACGGCCACTGGGAGTCGGCCGCGGCGGCGCTGCAGGTGCACCGCCACACCGTGCGCAACCGGATGGCCACCGTCGAGGAGCTCACGGGCCGCCGGTTCGGCTCGGCCCAGGACCGCCACGAGCTCTGGCTCGCGCTGCGCGCCCGCGACGCCACCGGCACCTGACAGGGTACGAACGGCACCTTCGTCCGATAGAGCGGTACGGAGGTGCCGTTCGTACGGCGGAGCGTTCCTGACAGCCTGTGTCAAGGTTGGGCCGTAGCGTCGGCAGCCATGAGCACCTGGGACGAGTTCACCGCGGGCGCCCCGCGCATCGCCGAGGTCTTCACCCGCCGCCACGCCGCCACCGGGAACCTGTGCATGCTGGCCACCCTGCGCTCCGACGGGTTCCCGCGGATCAGCCCGATCGAGCCGCGGATCTTCGAGGGCAGGCTGTTGCTGGTCGGCATGCCGGGCACCACGAAGTTCCACGACCTCGCCCGCGATCCGCGGTTCTGCCTGCACACCGCCACCGTCGACACCCACGTGGCCGAGGGTGACGCCAAGCTGTTCGGCCGCGTGCGCGACGAGCAGGACCAGGCCCTGCACCAGCGGTTCGCCGAGGCCCTCTTCGCGGAGACCGGCTTCGACCTGCGCGGCCGCGAGTTCCGCCCGTTCTACGTGGCCGACCTGACCGGGGCGTCGTCTGTGGGGATCGCCGACGGGGCGCTGGAGGTCACCATCTGGAAGCCGGGTGAGCCGGAGCGGGTGGTGCGCAAGTAGCGCCCCGTAGCGTGGGGCCGTGCGGCCGGAGCTGGGTGTCGAGCTGGCGGTGGAGATCGTCGGGCTGCTCGTCTCCCCCGTCCACGCCTACGAGGGCCGCCCGGGCGACGGCCCGCGCCCCGACCCGGACGGCAGGCACCCCGCGTCCGTGCAGGTACGCGCCGGCCTGGGGCTCGTCGGCGACCGCTACTTCGCCCGGCCCGCCCACCGCCACGCGGCCGTCACCCTGTTCGCGGTCGAGTCGCTCGACGCCGTCGCCCGTGAGCTCGCCCTCCCCGCCGTGCCCGACCCACTGCTGACCCGGCGCAACATCCTGCTCCGCGGAGCCGACGTCGACGCGCTCGCCGCGGGCCGCGACCGCGCGGGCGCGGTGTTCGCGCTCGACTCCGGCGACGGCCCGGTCCGCTTCCGGGCCCACCGGGCAGCCAACCCGTGCCGCTGGATGGACGTGGTGCTCGCACCCGGCGCCTTCCGGGCCCTGCGCGGCCGCGGCGGGGTGCGGTGCGAGCCGCTCGACAACGGCGTCCTGCGGCCCGGCCCGGCCCGGCTGCGCGTCCTCGAACCCGGGTAGCCGGTATCGGGCAGCCGGCGCCGTCCGGCCCGGCCCGCAGAGCGGCCGAACGGCAGACGCCGCCGGCCACGCACGGCGCGATCCTGGGCCTGCGTCCCGACACTGCGCAGGAATCCGGGAGGGAGCGCCATGAAGGCCTTGCGACTCCACACCTACACGCAGCAGCCACGGCTCGAGGACGTGGCCGAACCGGCGGTCCGGGGTCCGCACGACGTCGTGGTCCGGGTCGGGGGCGCCGGCCTGTGCCGCACCGACCTGCACATCCGGGACGGGTGGTTCGCCCCGGCGGTGCCCACCGAGCTGCCGATCACGCTGGGGCACGAGAACACCGGCTGGGTGCACGAGATCGGGCCCGAGGTCGAGAACGTCGCCGTGGGCGACGCGGTCATCTGCCACCCCCAGCTGTCGTGCGGGAACTGCCCGGCCTGCCGGATCGGCGACGACATGCGGTGCGCCCGCGGCCTGCGCTTCTCCGGCCTCACCCGCGACGGCGGGTTCGCCGAGCTGCTCGCCACCACCGACCGCGCCGTCCTGCCGCTCCCCGCGGGCCTCGCGCCGGCCGACGTCGCACCGCACGCGGACGCCGGCCTCACCGTCATCCACGTGGTGCGCAAGGCCCTGCCGCTGCTCGGGCCCGGCACCCGCGCGGTGGTGATCGGGGTCGGCGGGCTCGGCCACATCGCCGTGCAGTGCCTGCGCGCCCTCACGGCCGCCGAGATCATCGCCGTGGACCGCGACCCCGACGCGTTGAAGCTCGCGGGCGGCTGCGGCGCCCACCACGTCGTGGCCGCCGACGGGAGGGAGGCCGACCACGTGCGCGACCTGACCGGCGGCGCGGGCGCCGAGGCCGTGCTCGACTTCGTCGGCGAGGGTGACGCCCCGGCCGCCGCGCTCGGGATGGTGCGCCCGCGCGGCACCTACTTCGTGGTGGGCTACGGGGGCGAGCTGCGGGTGCCCACGTTCGCCGTGGTGCTGCCGGAGATCAGCATCGTGGGCAACGCCGTGGGCACGCACGACGACCTGCGCGAGCTCGTGGCCCTCGCGGCCACCGGGGCGGTGCAGGTGCACACCCGTACCTACCCCCTCGACGCGTTCGCCGACGCCATGGCCGACCTCGAGCAGGGCCGCATGCACGGCCGGGGCGTGCTCGTGCCCTGACCCACCTCAGTGGGCCGCGTCGTCCCAGCTGCGCCCGTACCCGACAGACACCTCGAGGGGCACCGACAGCTTCGCCGCGGCCCCCATCTCGCGCCGGACGAGCTCCTCGACGCGCTCCCGCTCGCCCTCCGCGACCTCGAGCACGAGCTCGTCGTGGACCTGCAGCAGCATGCGGCTGCGCAGGCCCTCCGCGGCCAGCGCCCGGTGGACGCCCAGCATGGCCACCTTGATGATGTCGGCGGCGCTGCCCTGGATCGGCGCGTTGAGCGCCATCCGCTCGGCCATCTCGCGGCGCTGGCGGTTGTCGCTGGTGAGGTCGGGCAGGTAGCGGCGCCGGCCCATGATCGTGGCCGTGTAGCCCTCCTTGCGGGCGACGTCGACGATGCTGCGCAGGTAGTCGCGCACCCCGCCGAAGGTCTTGAAGTACTCGTCCATCAGGCCGCGGGCCTCCTCGGTGGAGATCCGCAGCTGCCCGGACAGGCCGAACGCGGACAGGCCGTAGGCCAGCCCGTAGTTCATCGCCTTGATCTTCGCCCGCTGCTCGGGTGAGACGTCGGTGGGCTCGCACGCGAAGACCCGCGCGGCCGTCTCGGCGTGGAAGTCGTGGCTGGACCGGAACGCCTCGATCAGCGCCTCGTCCTCCGACAGGTGCGCCATGATCCGCATCTCGATCTGGCTGTAGTCGGCCGTCATCAGCTCGGCGTGCTCCGGGCCCACCACGAACGTGCCGCGGATCCGGCGGCCCGCGGCCGTGCGGATCGGGACGTTCTGCAGGTTGGGCTCGGTGGACGACAGCCGGCCCGTGGCCGCGATGGTCTGGCTGTAGGTGGTGTGGATGCGCCCGTCGTCGGCCACCGACTTGAGCAGGCCCTCCACCGTGACCTTGAGCCGGGTGGCGTCGCGGTGCAGCAGCAAGTGGGACAGGAACTCGTGGCCGGTCTGCTCGTGGAGCGTCTGCAGCGCGTCGGCGTCGGTGGTGTAGCCGGTCTTGGTGCGCTTGGTCTTCGGCATGCCCAGCTCGTCGAACAGCACGACCTGCAGCTGCTTGGGCGAGCCGAGGTTGATCTCCTTGCCGATCACCGCGTAGGCGTCCTGGGCGGCCTGGCGGACCTGCGCGCCGAACTCCGCCTCCAGCGCGGAGAGCGCCTCGACGTCGACCGCGATGCCCGCGGTCTCGAGGTCGGCGAGCACGTACTCCAGCGGCAGCTCCAGCCCGGCGAGCAGCTCGGTGCCGCCGCGCTGCGCCAGCTCGGCGTCGAGCGCGTCGGCCAGCTCGGCGACGGCCGATGCGGCCACCATCTGCACCTGCGCGTGGGCGGCGTCGGCCTCCTCCTCACCACCGAGCAGCGACAGCTGGCCGCTCTGCGCCTCGCTGTCGGAGCGCAGCTCGCGGCGCAGGTAGCGCAGCGCCAGGTCGGCCAGGTCGAAGCTGCGCTGCCCCGGCCGGGCGAGGTAGGCCGCGAGCGCGGTGTCGCTGGTGAGCCCGGCGAGCGTCCAGCCGCGCCCGCGCAGCGCGTGCAGCGCGGCCTTCGCGTCGTGGGCGGCCTTCGGCACCGTGGCGTCGGCGAGCCACTCACCCAGCGCGGCCTCGTCGTCGGGGGTGAGCCGGGTGACGTCGAGGTAGCCGGCCTGCGGCACCCCGGCGGCGGCCCCCTCGGCACGTGCCTCCACTGTGGGCTCGCCGACGGCCAGCGCGATGCCGGACAGGTCGGCGGTGGTGATGCCGCCCTTGACGCCGGCGAACGCCACCCCGACGCGCCTGCCGTCGCGGGCGTGCTCGGTGAGCCAGGCCCGCACCGCCCCCGGCTCGATCGGGCCGCCCTGCACCTCGATGCCGCCCTCGGCCTCGGGCTCGGCGCTCTGCAGCGTGGCGAACAGCCGCTCGCGCAGCACCCGGAACTCCAGCTCGTCGAACAGCCGGTGCACCGCGTCGCGGTCCCACGGCCGCACGGCGAGGTCCTCGGGGCGCGCGTCGAGCGGCACGTCGCGGACCAGCTCGGTGAGCTGGCGGTTGAGCAGCACGCCCGCCAGGTGGGCGCGCAGCGCGTCGCCCGCCTTGCCCTTCACCTCGTCGACCCGGTCGGTGAGCTCGGCGAGCGAGCCGTACTCGCGCACCCACTTCGCCGCGGTCTTCTCCCCCACGCCCGGGATGTTGGGCAGGTTGTCGCTGGGGTCGCCCCGCAGCGCCGCGAAGTCGGGGTACTGCGCCGGCGTGAGCCCGTAGCGGTTCATCACCTCGGCCGGGTCGATCCGGCTGATCTCCGAGACACCGCGCTTCGGGTACAGCACGGTGACGTTGTCGGTGACCAGCTGGAACGTGTCGCGGTCGCCGGTGCTGATGTAGACCTGGAAACCCTCGGCCTCGGCCTGGGTGGCGAGGGTGGCGATCAGGTCGTCGGCCTCGTAGCCCTCGACACCGAACTCCGGGATGTTGAGCGCGCGCAGGACCTCCTTGATGAGGTCGACCTGGCCCCGGAAGTCGTCAGGCGTGGTGGTGCGGTTGGCCTTGTACTCGGCGTAGCGCTCGGCGCGGAACGTCTTGCGCGAGACGTCGAAGCACACCGCGAGGTGGGTGGGCTGCTCGTCGCGCAGCATGTTGATCAGCATCGAGGTGAAGCCGTAGACCGCGTTGGTGGTCTGCCCGGTGCCCGTGCGGAAGTTCTCCGCGGGCAGCGCGAAGAACGCGCGGTAGGCCAGGGAGTGGCCGTCGAGCAGCAGCAACCGCCGTCCCGTCGACGGTGACGCGGTCTGCCCCGCGCCGGACTTGCTGGACGTGGTGGTGGCGGTGCTCACGGGAGGCGAGTGTAGGACCGGACACCGACAGTGCCGCCGGGCCTCCGGATGCCGGCACGGACGGGTGACGCGCGCGTCCGGGAACCGAGTGACGGGGCCTGTCGTTGGCGATGTGACGTGCGTGGCACAGAGTCCGGTTCATCCCGTTAAGCTCTGCCGCGCCCAGCTCGGAACAAGGGGGGTTCGAGCCCCTCGTGACAGATGCGGAGCAGTAGTTGAGCGTCAGCCTCACCAAGGGTGGAAACGTCAGCCTCAGCAAGGAGGCACCCGGTCTGACGAACGTGGTCGTGGGCCTCGGGTGGGACGTCCGCACCACCACCGGAGCGGAGTTCGACCTGGACGCCTCCGCGATCGTCGCGGGCCCCGACGGCAAGGTCCTCTCCGACCAGCACTTCATCTTCTTCAACAACCGGACCAGCCCCGACGGCACCATCGAGCACACCGGCGACAACCTCACCGGTGAGGGCGAGGGCGACGACGAGCAGATCAAGGTCAACCTGGCCGCGCTCAGCAGCGACACCGACAAGATCGTCTTCATGGTGAGCATCTACCAGGGCGACGAGCGCGGGCAGAACTTCGGCCAGGTCCGCAACGCCTTCATCCGGGTCGTCAACGCAGGCGACAACAAGGAGATCGCGCGCTACGACCTGTCCGAGGACGCCTCCACCGAGACCGCGATGGTGTTCGGCGAGGTGTACCGCAACGGCCCGGACTGGAAGTTCCGCGCGGTGGGCCAGGGTTACGCCTCCGGCCTCGCGGGCATCGCCCGCGACTACGGCGTCAACGTCTGACCCGCCCGGTGGCGATCGACTACACCAAACGGCCGAAGGCGCAGCCGCCCGCGGGCGACGGCGGCGGCGTCTCGCTCTCCAAGGTCACGCTCACCAAGTCGGCGCCGAGCGTCTCGCTCACCAAGCGGGGCACCACTGGCGGGCAGCTGCGCGTCAACCTCCAGTGGAGCACCGGCGAGCAGCAGAGCCGCGGCCTGTTCGGCAGGCGCCGGGGCAACGCCGTCGACCTCGACCTCGCCTGCCTGTGGGAGTTCTCCGACGGCAGCAAGGGTGTTGTCCAGGCGCTGGGCAACGCCTTCCAGGCGCCCTACCACGGCGCCCCGATCATCCGGCTCGACGGCGACGACCGCTCCGGCTCGGCCGCGGGCGGCGAGAACATGGTCATCGACCTGGCCCGGATCGACGAGATCCGCCGCATCCTCGTGTTCACCTTCATCTACGAGGGTGTGCCGAACTGGGCCAGCGCCGATGGCGTCGTCACGCTCCACGCGGCGGGCGGGCCGGAGGTCGAGGTGCGGCTCGACGAACCGGACCCCAGCTCGCCCACCTGCGCCATCGCCATGCTGGAGAACCAGGGCGGCGAGCTCGTGGTGCGCCGGGAGGTGCGCTACATCCGCGGCGGCCAGGCCGACGTCGACGCGGCGTACGGCTGGGGAATGGAGTGGGCGCGCGGGCGCAAGTAGGCGCCCGCGTCACACCGATCGCAGTCGTGCCACACGGGGGTGGCGAAGTCGAGGGGGGCTCCGCCGTGCGTCACTTCGGGTACTTGAGCGCGTCCGACACCGACGCGCTGTTCGAGGCACCACCGGAGCAGTTCGGGCGCGACAGCCCACCCGAGCTGCTCTCGGTGGCCCTCGGCGCCACCTTGTACATGCCGGCGAGCCGTCCCGCGCTCGCCGCCGACGTCACCAAGCAGGCGGCGGCCGGGGTCACCTCGGTCGTCGTCTGCCTGGAGGACGCGATCGCCGACGAGGACCTCGTCGAGGCCGAGGCCAACCTCGTGTCGGCGTTCGCCGACCTGTGGGAACAGGCCGGTTCGGAGCTGCCGCTGCTGTTCGTGCGGGTGCGGGCACCCGAGCAGATCCCGGCGCTGGTGGCGCGCCTCGGGCCCGCGGCGGGCCTGCTCGACGGCTTCGTGCTGCCGAAGTTCACAGCGGCGCTCGGCGCGCGGTACCTCGCAGCGGTCGACGCGGCCGACGCGCTGCGCGGCTCGGCAACCGACCGGGGTGCGCCGCCGCTGCGACTGATGCCGGTGATCGAGTCCGGTGCGGTGCTGTACGCCGAGACCAGGGTCGAGGAGCTCACGCGGCTGCGCGACCTGCTGCACGGCGCCCGGCACCGCATCCTCGCCGTCCGGCTCGGCGCCACCGACCTCTGCGCGCTCTACGGCCTGCGCCGCTCACCCGACCTGTCCATCTACGACGTCAAGGTGGTCAGCGACCTGATCGCCGACGTCGTCAACGTGCTCGGCCGGGCCGACGGCAGCGGGTTCACGGTCACCGGCCCGGTCTGGGAGTACTTCGGCCAGGAGGCGGGCGGCCCGGAGCGGATCTTCAAACCGCAGCTGCGGCAGTCGCCGTTCCTCGAGCACGACGAACCCGACCTGCGCGGCCACCTCGTCTCCCGGGCGATCGACGGGCTCATCCGCGAGGTCACGCTCGACCGCGCCAACGGGCTGCACGGCAAGACCACCATCCACCCCAGCCACGTAGCCGTCGTCAACGCGCTGTCGGTGGTCTCCCACGAGGAGCACCGCGACGCGGCGGACGTCCTCGGCTCGGGGCGGGCGGGTGGCGTCCTCGCGTCGGTGCACCGCAACAAGATGAACGAGGTGCGGCCGCACACCGCATGGGCGCGGGCCACCATGCTGCGGGCCCGGGTGTTCGGGGTGGCGGCCGACGGGGTGTCGTTCGTCGACCTGCTCGCCGCGAGCCTGCCCCGATGACGGGCCTGGCAGCGGGCGTCATCGACCGGCTGGGGGTGCGGCTGCACCCGGCCGGGCCCGGCGCCGACCCGCGGGTGCTGCTCGGGCTCGCGCTGCGGCGCAACCCGCGGCGCGCCCAGCTGCTCGTCTCGCGCGTGCTCGGCAAGCACGTGCCCACCGACCCGCGGCTGGTGCGCGCGGCCGGCCTGCTGCTGGGCGGGCTCGTGGCCGACGTGCTCGCCGACCGCCCCGCGCGGGAGCTGCCGGTGCCGCTGCTGCACGCCGCGGTGGGCGGTGACCGGGCCGCGGCCGCCGCGCTGCACCGGGCCGCGCTGGACGCGATCGGGGAACCGCCCGACGCGCTGGTGCTCGGCTTCGCCGAGACCGCCACGGCGCTGGGCCACTGCGTCGCCGAGGGCCTGGGCGGCGCCGACGTCCTGCACTCCACCCGGCGATCGGTGCCCGGGTTCGCCCTGGCCGGCGGCTTCACCGAGGAGCACTCGCACGCCACCGACCACCTGCTCCTGCCCCGCGACGCCGGCCTGCTGCGCGGCGGGCGCCCGCTCGTGCTCGTCGACGACGAGCTGTCCACCGGCCGCACCGCCCTCAACACCATCACCGCGCTGCACCGCGCCGCACCGCGGGAGCGCTACGTCGTGGCGGCGCTCGTCGACGTCCGGCCGCCCGGCGGGGAGCTCGCCGCCGGGGTGGCCGCGCTCGGCGCGCGGCTGGACGTGGTGGCGCTCGCGCGCGGGGCCGTCGACCTGCCCCCGGACGTCGCCGACCGCGCGGCCACCATCCGCGCCGAGCTCGACGGCCGGGGTCGTGAGCGGATACGGGTGCCGGAGCACTCGTATCCACGCACGGGTCGGGTGGCGCTGGGTGAGCTGGGCTGGCTGGCCGGGCTGCCGGACGGTGCCCGCCACGGCTTCGGGGCGGCCGAGCACCGCGCCCTCGCGGCCACGCTGCCCGCGCTCGCGGCCGGCGTCGCCGGCGCGGCGGGCCTGCGCCCCGGCCACCGGACGCTGGTGCTGGGCACCGAGGAGCTGATGCAGCTGCCGCTGCGGCTGGCCCAGACCCTCGCCGACGCCGGGCACGACGTGGCGTTCTCCACCACCACCCGCTCCCCCGCCGTCGTCGTCGACGAGCCGGGGTACGCCCTCACCAGCGGGATCACCTTCCCCGCCCACGACGACCCCGCCGACGGGCCGGGGCCGCGCCACGCCTACAACGTCGGCGCCGCGCACTGGCACCACGTGCTCGTCGTGGTCGACCCGCCCGCCGACACGCCCGCGCTGCACAGCGGGCTGCTCCCGGCGCTCGCCCCGCACACCGACCGCACGACCCTGGTGGTGACCCCCTGAACACGCCGGACCCGCTGCGCGGACCCGCCTTCGGCAGCTATGCCCCCGACGAGGTCGCGTGGCTGCTCACCGACCTGTCCGGCGTGGCGCTGGAGGCGCCCACCGAGGAGCGGGAGGAGGCCGTGCAGCAGGGCGGGGCGCATTACTCCGAGTCGCTGCCGCAGGAGTACCAGCCCGACGCGGAGTACCTGCGGCTCTACCGGGACGCGCTGGCCGCGGGCGCGTCGCGCATCGCGCAGGCCGTGGCCACCGTCGCGGAGCTGGTGCTCGCCGAGCGGGGCCGCGACGTCGTGCTCGTGTCGCTGGCCAGGGCGGGCACCCCGGTCGGGGTCCTGCTGCGCCGCTGGGCCGCCCACGCCCACGGGCTCGACCTGCCGCACTACGCCGTGTCCATCGTGCGCGGGCGCGGCATCGACCGGCAGGCGCTGCGCCACCTCGCCGCCCACCACGACCCGGCGCGCGTCGTCTTCGTCGACGGGTGGACCGGGAAGGGCACGATCGCCCGTGAGCTCGCGGGCGCGCTGGCCGAGCACGAGCGCGACACCGGCGTGCGGTTCCACCCCGGCCTCGCGGTGCTCGCCGACCCGGGCCGCTGCGCCACCACCTTCGGCACCCGCGCCGACTGGCTGATCGCCTCCGCCTGCCTCAACTCCACGGTGTCCGGGCTGGTCTCGCGCACCGTGCTCAACCCGCGGCTGCTCGCACCGGGCCAGTACCACGGCGCGAAGTTCTACCGCGAGCTCGCGCCGGCCGACGTCTCGCACGACTTCCTCGACGCCGTCAACGCTCGGTTCGCGGACGTCACCGCCACCGCGCCGCCCGCCGACCGCACGGCCGACTTCGCGGGCCGCGCGGCCGTGGACCGGATCGTCGAGCGCTACGGCGTCGGCGACGCCCACCTCGTCAAACCGGGCGTCGGCGAGACCACCCGCGTCCTGCTGCGGCGGGTGCCGTGGCGGGTGCTGGTGCGACCGGACGCGCCCGCGGCGGACCTCGCGCACGTCCGGCTGCTCGCGCGCCGCCGGGACGTGCCGGTCGAGGAGGTGCCCGGCCTGCCCTACAACTGCATCGGCCTGATCCACCCGCGGTTCACCCGCGGCGCAGACGGCGCCGCCGGCTGGGCGGCGGTGCCCGCGTGAGCGCCCCCGTCGTCTGCCTCGACCTGGACCGCACCACCATCTACTCGGCCGCGGCGCTGGACCTGCGCGTGCCCGACCACGAGGCCCCGCGGCTGCTGTGCGTCGAGATCCTGAAGGGTGCACCGCAGTCGTTCGTCACCGAGGAGGCGGCGACCACCCTGCGGGAGCTGCAGGACGTGGCCACGGTGGTGCCCACCACCACCCGCACCCCGGCGCAGCTCGCGCGGGTGCGGCTGCCCGGGCCGCCCGCGCGCTACGCGATCGCGAGCAACGGCGGGCACCTGCTCGTCGACGGGGTCGCCGACCCGGAGTGGGACGCCGCGGTGCGCCGCAGGCTCGCAGCGGGCGCCCCACTCGCCGAGGTTCACTCGCACATGCGGGCCCGCAGCGGCCCGTTCGTGCTCAGCCTGCGGGAGGCGAGCGAGATGTTCGCCTACGCCGTGGTCGACCGCGCGGCGCTGCCCGCCGGCTGGGTGGACGAGCTCGGTGCGTGGTGCGCCCAGCGGGGCTGGGCGGTGTCGCTGCAGGGCCGCAAGGTATACGCCGTGCCCGCGGGCCTCACGAAGTCCTCCGCGGCGCTGGAGGTCGTGGCCCGGTGCGGCGGCGGGCCGCTGCTCGCCGCGGGCGACTCGCTGCTCGACGCCGACCTGCTCGAGGCCGCCGACGCCGCGATCCGTCCCGCCCACGGCGAGCTCGCCGCCACCGGGTTCACCCGTGCCCACGTCGCGGTCACCGCCGCCACCGGGGTCGCGGCGGGCGCCGAGCTCCTCCGCAGGCTGCACGCCTGGGCGACTGCGCCCCGGATGTCCGTTTCTGGCAGTCTGTGATCTTCTGATGATCAAGGAGAGGACCCACCCATGGCGCTCTGGGACCAGCTCAAGTCCCGGCTGCAGGGGCTGACGGCCGACACGAAGGTGCAGGTCGGCAAGTTCCAGAACAAGGACTTCGCGAAGGCGAGCATGGCGATGTGCGCCCTGATCGCCGCGGCGGACGGCACGATCTCCGCCGAGGAGCGCAGCAGGATGGTGCGCTTCATCTCCAGCAACGACGCGCTGTCGGTGTTCGAGCCCTCCGAGCTGCAGCAGCACTTCGAGTTCTACGCCTCGAAGCTGGAGAAGGACTTCGAGTTCGGCAAGCTGGAGTCGATCGCGACGATCGGGAAGCTCAAGGCCAAGCCGGAGGCCGCCCGGGCGGTGATCCAGGTCGGGATCATCATCGGCGGCGCCGACGGCTTCTTCGACGAGCACGAGAAGCGCGCCGTGCGCGACGCCTGCAACGCCGTGAACATCCCGCCCGCGGACTTCGACCTGTAGGGATACCCAGGCACGCGACGGCCCCGGCGCACCACCGCGCCGGGGCCGTCGACGTCCGTGCTCAGAGGTGCGCGGCTCAGAGGTGCGCGCTCGTGGCCGGCAGCAGGTCCTGGAACGTGCGGCCGCTGGCGACCTCCCCGATGGCCGTCATGCTCCACGCCCCCGCGCCGTCCCGGCTCACCTTCGCCATGATCTGCGCGTTGTGCCGGCCCGATCCCGTGAGCTGGTAGCGGGCCAGCTCCTCGTTGGTGGTCTCGTCGACCAGCCGGCAGAAGGCGTTCTCGATCTGCGAGAAGTCCTGGCCGGTGAACGAGTTGACCGTGAAGACGATCTGCGTGGTGCTCGGCGACAACCGGTCGAGGTCCACCAGGATCGCCTCGTCGTCACCCTCTCCCGCGCCGGTGAGGTTGTCGCCGGTGTGCTGCACGGCGCCGTCCTGGCTGCGCAGCTGGCGGAACCACACGGCGTCGACCAGGTTGCCCGTGCCGTCGAACAACAGCGCCGAGGCGTCCAGGTCGATCGACTGCGACTTCGAGCCGAACAGGCCGCGCTTCTTCACCGCGTCCCATCCGAGACCCATCCGGACCAGGGTCAGGGTGCCGCCCCCGCTCTTGGCGAGCGACACCTTCTGGCCCTTGGTCATGTTGATACCCACACGTACCCCCTCGTCGACGTGGAACCGGTCAAACCGTACCGAGTCGCCCGGTGCGCGCCGCGCGCCACGGTCCCCGGCCGGAGTCAGCCGTCCGAGCGCACCTCCGCGGACCGCTCACCGTGCGCAGCGGCGCTCACCGCGTACACCGGCAGGGCTCCCGACGCCGGCACGCCGCCGTCCTCCACGGACAGCGCCCGCGTGCGGCCGACCACCCGCCACCGCCCGTCCGGGGTCAGGCAGCGCACCCGGTACTCGACGTCCCCGCCCGACCCCGCGCCCGACCCCACCCAGCTCACGCGCACCGCCCCGCTCGCCGTGCGCTCGGCGCGGACGTCCCGCGGCGGCAGCGGACCCCCGGGTATCGGTGCGACGGGCACCGGGGCGACAGGCCCCGCACCGTCGGAGCGGGTCTCCGCGGACGAACGGCCCGCGTGCACCGCGGCCACGGCGTACACCGGCACCTCGACGCCCACCGGGGCACCGCCGTCGTCGAGCGAGGTGGTGTCGGTGCGCCCCAGCACCTGCCAGCGGCCGTCGGGGCCGCGGCGGCTCACCCGGTAGGCGACGCCGGGGGTGGTGGACGCCGCCCACAGCACGAGCACGTCGCCGCGGGCGTCGCGGGCGGCGCTCACCCAGGCCGGGGCGGCCACCGGGATCGCCTCCAGCGCGGCGGTGGCGCCGGGGTGGCCGGGGCACTCGGCCAGCACCGCCGACAGGGCACGCGCCCGCTCGCCCGCCGGTCCGGACACCGCGGCGGCCACCGCCCGGTCGGCCCGCTCCAGCGCGGCCCGCGCCTGCGCGAGCAGGTCGGCGGCGGACTCACCGCGCGGGCCCGGCACGTCCGCGGCGCTCGCCTGCAACTGCTCCAGCAGCTCGACGGCCTCGCTCCAGCGCCGCGCCTCCCGGGCGGACACGGCTCCGCGCCAGCGCGCGGCGGCCCCGTCGAGCACGGCGGTGACCTCATCGGCGACAGCCCGCACCTGCGTGACCCCGTCGGTGCCCGCCTGCTGCTCCGCGGCCCGCACCAGCCGCTGCGCCTCGGCGGGCCGGCCGGCTCGCAGCGCGGCCCGCGCCGCCTTGAGCGGCTCCTCCCACGCCCGCGGCTGACGAGAGGGAGCAGGTGCGGGCGGTGCTGCCTCCACCTGTGCACCCAGCTCCTCCGCGAGCGCGGCGACCACCGCGGCCGCCCGGGACCGGTCCAGCCCGAGCTCCAGCGCCTCCCCCACGAGGTGCTGCCGGTCCTCGGCCACCAGCCGGTCCTCCACGAGCACCGCGGCGCGCACGTGTGGACGCAGGTGGTCGGCGACGTCGGCGGCCACCGCGTCCAGGTAGGCGTCCACGGCCTCGCGCCCCGGCTCGACCAGCTCGGCGACGTGCACGAGCAACTCGTCCACCACCGCGCGCAGGCGCTCCGGCGGCAGCTCCCGGGCCCGCGCCCGCCACGCGGCCGCCAGCGCCCGCACCTGCTCCGCGGACGCGTCCGGCCCGACCCCCAGCAGCGCGAGCAGGGTGGGCGGGGCCGGGTCGCCGGTGAGCCGGCCGAACTCGTCCAGCAGGGCGCGCACCTGACGGCGCCGCTCCGGCCCGATGCCCGGCGGCCCGCCCGGCGACCCGGCGGGCAGCAGCCGGTGGCGGCGCAACCGCGCGTCGACCTCTGCGCGGCTCAGCCCGGCCATCGCACCGACCTCGTGCAGCCCCTCGACCTTGTCGGCCGGGATGCCGCGGTGGCGCTGCACGAGCCGGCGGATCGCGGCGTCGAGCAGCTCGAACCGGGCGGCGTCACGCTGCTCGCGCTGCGCGCGCACCCGGGCCGCGGCCCCCCGGCGGCGCCCGGGGTCGAGCAGCTCGGCGCTGCGCCGCGCGTGCTGCTCCACGAGCAACGCCACCAGCACGCGGTACTTCGGGTGGTCGCGCTGGCGCTGCCACGCCCCCCACACCAGCTCGACCCGCTCTGCCACGGCGGCGTCGTCGAGGTCGTCGTCCGGGGGCAGGTCGTAGAGCTCGAACGGGTCCGACGCCTCCGGCTCGCCGCGCTTCTCCACGGCGGCCAGCACCCGCTTGCGGTAGCCGTTGGGGTCGAAGGGCGGCAGCTCACCCACGGCGGCGCAGCCTCCCCAGCTGGTCGCGCTCCCGCGCGACCTCGGCCTGCGAGAGCGTGGCCCCCGTGGTGGCGGTGAGCTCCAGCGGGAGGCCGGCGTCCACGTGGAACGCGGTGACGTGCAGGACCCCGTCGAAGCCCATCTCGAAGGTCACGCGCACCTCGCTGCCCTCGTCGTAGCCGGGCGGGATGCCGGTGATCTCGCCCGCGATGAGAACCTTGACGTCCTCGGGGCGCGCCGACTCCGCCTGCCCCTGCTGCTCGACCACGGTGACCTGGATGACGTCCTGGTCGGCGCGCATCGTGCCGTACGAACGGCTGGTGCGGATGGGGAGCCGGTCGTTGCGGTGCACGAGCCACGACGCCTCCAGCCGCCCGGCCAGCGCGTTGATCGCGAGCACCCCGAACCCCCGCGACACCACCGTGTCGACCTGGATCTCCACCGCGCGCCGCACCTGCGCCAGCGGCACGCCGTACGCGTCGGCGACCCGGCGGCACGCGTCGTCAAGGTCGGGGGCCGCGGCCTCGTCGAGCGGCACACCGTCGCGCAGCCGCCCGCGGGTGCGCAGGTCGGCGGTGACCATCCGCTCGAGCTCCTTCTTCTCCCCGTGGAGCGCCGCACCGCGGGCGACGGCGAGATCGGGGTCGTGCAGCTGCGGCTCCAGCCCCAGCTCGTCGCGCAGGACGGCCGCGATCGCCGGCATCCGGGACGCGCCGCCGACCAGCAGCACCCGGTCGACGCGGGGCACCCCCCGGCGCGCCGCCTCGGCGAGGCAGGCGCGGGTGAGCTCCACGGTGCGGCGCAGCAGCGGCGCCGTCATCTCCTCCAGCTCGGCGCGGGTGAGGCGCACGGTGGCGCGGGCCCCGTCGTGGGCGACGACCACGTCGGTGCTCTCCGCGTCGGTGAGGTGGTGCTTGGCCCGTTCCGCGGCGAGGACGAGCGCCTGCGACCCGGCCGAGTCGTCCAGCGGGTCCTCGGCGTCCGGGTTCTCGGCGCAGAAGCGGCGCGACAGGTGCAGCGCCACGCGCTCGTCCCAGTCGGCACCGCCGAGCTGGTGGTCGCCCTCCACCGCGAGCACGGAGATCCGCCGGTCCGCCAGCTCGATGACGGTGGCGTCGAACGTGCCGCCGCCGAGGTCGTAGACCAGCACGGTCTCGTGCCCCGGCCCCGTGGCCGCGACCGCCGCGCCGTCGAGGCGCCCGAACCCGTACGCGAGCGCGGCCGCGATCGGCTCGGACAGCACGTCCACGACGTCCAGGCCCGCGTAGGAGCCCGCGAGCACGGTGGCGCGCCGCTCCTCGTCGCCGAAGTAGGCGGGCACCGTGATCACGGCGGCCGTGGGCGTCTGCCCGGTGGCGTACCCGGCGTCCGCCACGAGGCTCTCGAGGATCAACGACGACACCGCGGGCGCCGACCACCCGCTGCCGTGGGCCACGAACCGCCACTCGGCGTCGCCCATCCGGCGCTTCACCAGCGCGCAGACGTGCTCCGGGTCCAGCCGGGCCTCCCGCCGCGCCCCCTCCCCCACGACGTGCTCGTCCGGGCCGGCGAACAGCACCACCGACGGCGTGGTGGGCGCACCGGACAGGCCGGTGAGCACCTCGGGCTGCCCGTCGGGTCCGGTCCGGGCGATGGCGGAGTTCGTGGTGCCGAGATCGATCCCGTGGACGGCCACGATCGCAGAGTAGCGATAACGTCACCCAGGTGGTCGACGCCTCGCTCCAGGACATCACGGACAAGCTGGACGACCTGACACGGCTCGTCACACGCCAGTCCGCCACCGTCGCGCGGCTGGCCGACGGCGGCGCCCGCACCGGCCCGGACGTCCCGCTGCTCGTGGAGCTGCACGCCCTGCGCTCCGACGCCCTGACCTGCGCCGCCACCACCCGCACCCGCAAGGACCGCGCCGCCTTCGAGGCGCTCGCCGCCGGGCTGGAGCGCCTCATCGCCGGCCGCGGCGGCACCCTCGTCTCACCGCGTCCCGGTCACCCGTTCAGCGCCGCCATGATGGAGGCGGCGGAGGTGGTCACCACCGGCGACGCGGCCCTCGACCGCACGGTGGCCGCGCTCCTGGAACCCGGCCTGGAGGTCGAGGGCCGGTCCGTGCGACCGGCGCGGGTGGCGGTGCACCGCCACCGCACCGGGTAGGGGCCGGGTCAGCCGACCTCGGCCATCACCTCGTCGGACACGTGGAATCAGGCGCAGCGCGTACGCGAACGTCGATCAGGCGTTGACTTCCTCGAGCACCTCGTCGGACACATCGAAGTTCGCGTAGACGTTCTGGACCTCGTCGGAGTCCTCGAGCGCCTCGATCAGCCGGAACACCTTCTTCGCCGCCTCGGCGTCCAGCGGCACCGACATCGACGGCAGGAAGGTGGGCTCGGCCGAGTCGTACTCGATGCCGGCCTCCTGCAGCGCGGTGCGCACCGCCACGAGGTCGGTGGCCTCGCAGACCACCTCGAAGCTCTCGCCGAGGTCGTTGACCTCCTCGGCACCGGCGTCGAGCACGGCGAGCAGCACGTCGTCCTCGGTGAGCCCGTTCTTCGGGACGATCACCACGCCCTTGCGCGTGAACAGGTAGGAGACCGAACCCGGGTCGGCCATCTGGCCGCCGTTGCGGGTCATCGCGAGGCGCACCTCGGTGGCAGCCCGGTTGCGGTTGTCGGTGAGGCACTCGATCAGCACCGCGACACCGTTCGGGCCGTAACCCTCGTACGTGATGTTCTGGTAGTCGGCGCCGCCGGCATCGGCGCCCGAGCCACGCTTGACCGCGCGCTCGATGTTGTCGTTGGGCACAGAGCTCTTCTTCGCCTTCTGGATGGCGTCGTAGAGCGTGGGGTTGCCGTCGGGGTCACCGCCGCCGGTGCGCGCGGCGACCTCGATGTTCTTGATCAGCTTTGCGAACATCTTGCCGCGCCGGGCGTCGATGACGGCCTTCTTGTGCTTCGTGGTAGCCCATTTGGAGTGGCCGCTCACCGTTCGTCCCTTCGCCGTGCACAGATCCCGTCGATGGTACCGGCGGCGGTCCTCCCGGGGCCCCGGGGCTCAGCCCTCGTTGCCGGACGCCAGCAAGGTGGCTTTGCTGGCGCAATACGCCAGTATGGCCACCTTGCTGGCATTACGGGGCGGGGGCCGCGGGGCCGAGTTCGGCCGAACCCGCCCATCGCGGGGGCGCGCCGGCGCATGATCCGGGTATGCGGAGACGCGCCGGAAGCCCGGACCCCGACGACCTGCTCGCCGCCGCCCTCGACGGCGTGATCCGCGCCCGCACGCTCGTCGAACTCGGCGTCGAGGAGACCACCGTGTACCGGCGTTGTCGCGACGGCGGCCCCTGGCAGCGGCTGGCGCCGGGGATCGTGCTGATGGCCACCGGCCACCCCACGCCCGACCAGCTCGCCACCGCCGCCCTGCTGCACGGCGGGCCGGAGGGCCTGATCACAGGCCTGCACGCCTGCCACCGGCACGGCATCCGCCGCGGCCCACAGCTGCCGGCGACCCTCCACATGCTCGTGCCGCACGTCCGCCAGGTCCGCAGCACCGAGCTGATGTACGTGGAGCGCACGAAACGCCTGCCCCCTCCCGTCGTCCGGGGCGGCTTCCCGCTCGCACCGCCCGCGCGCGCCGTCAGCGACGCGGTGCGACGGCTTCGTTCCCGCCGGGACATCACCGAACTCGTGTCCGACGCCGTGCAACGCGGCCTGTGCACGGTGTCGGAGCTGTCCACCGAGCTGACCGAGGGCGGGCGGCGCGGGTCCTCCACCCCGCGGAGCGTCCTCCTCGACGTCAGCGCCGGTGTGCTCTCCGCCGCGGAAGCGGACGCCAAGAGGCTGTGGGCGCGCTCCGGGCTGCCCGAGCCGTGGTGGAACGCCCGCGTCCACGACGCCGACGGGAACCTGCTCGGGATCGCCGACGCCTGGTGGGACGACGTGTGCCTGGCCTGGGAGATCAACTCCTTCGCCTGGCACCTCGCCCCGGAGGACTACGCGCGGGAGCAGGAGAAGCGGGCGCGCTTCGCCGCCGCGGGCGTCAACGTGCTCCCCACGCTCCCCCGGCGCCTGCGCGCGAACAGCAGGGAGGTCCTGGCGGAGCTCCGCAAGGCCTACGAGGCGGCCGCGGCGAGCCCGCGACCGCGGGTGTGGGCCACGCCGCGCGCCTCCGAACGCCAGCAAGGTGGCCTTACTGGCCCATTACGCCAGTAAAGCCACCTTGCTGGCATTACGGGGCGGGGGCGCCGCGGGGGCACGCGGGGCCGCGGACCCTAGCGGGTCGCGGCCTTCACCATCTCGCAGAAGAGGCCGTGGACGCGCAGGTCGCCCGTGAGCTCCGGGTGGAACGCCGTGGCCAGCACCGAGCCCTGGCGGACAGCGACCGCGCGGCCGGCGGCGGCGCCCGCGTCGGCGCCGGTGAGGGTGCGGGGCGGCACGGTGGCGAGCACCTCGACGGCCGGGCCGACCTCCTCCACCCAGGGCGCCCGGATGAACACGGCGCGGACCGGTCCGCCGGTGAGGCCGCCGAACTCCAGGTCGGTCTCGAACGAGTCGACCTGGCGGCCGAAGGCGTTGCGCCGCACCACGACGTCCAGGCCGCCGAGCTGCTGCTGGTCGGGGCGCCCGTCGAGCACCTCGCTCGCCAGCAGGATCATGCCGGCGCACGAGCCGTAGGCCGGCATGCCGTCGACGATGCGCTTGCGCAGCGGGTCGAGCAGGTCGAACGTCTGCAGCAGGCGGCTCATCGTGGTGGACTCGCCGCCCGGGATCACGAGGGCGTCCACGGCGTCGAGCTCGGACGGGCGGCGCACCGCGACCGCGCGCACGTCGCCGCAGGCCTCCAGGGCCGCCGCGTGCTCGCGCACGTCTCCCTGCAGGGCGAGCACGCCGATCACCGCATCCACGCCCTCCAGCCTACGTCGCGGCGGCGACGGCGATCCCCGGAACGGCTTTGAGCTCCGCCACGAGCGCGGCGCCGGCCGCCACCGGGTGCTGGTCGAGCGCGAACAGGCGATCGCCCACCCGGACCCGCACGGGGACGTCGCCGGGGTGCGCGAGGAGGGTGCGCCGCAGTTCGTCGGCGGCGTCGGCGTCGAACCGGTGGGGCAGGCACGTCAGGACGAACGGTTCGGGGCCGGTGGCGGCCAGGTCGAGCACGGTCAGGATCTCGCCCACCACCGACGTCCGGTCGTCGCGCCTGCTGACCCGCCCGGTGACGGCCACGGCGGTGTCGGGGACGAGCCGCTCGCCGAACGCCGCGTACGTGCGCGCGAAGAACAGGACCTCCAGGCTCGCGTCGAGGTCCTCGAGGGTGCAGATCGCCCACGGGGCGCCCCGCTTGTCGACGCACCGGTCGACGGCGGTGATCAGCCCGGCCAACGCCACGTCCCCGTCCTTCGGCGGGTCGGCGAGCAGGGCGGCGAGGGGGCGCCCGGCGTGGCGGCGCAGCAGGTGCTCGGCGCCGTCCAGGGGGTGCGCGGTGACGTAGAGGCCGAGCATCTCGCGCTCGTGGGCGAGCAGTTCGGCGCGCGGGTACTCGGTGGCGACGAGCGGCAGGTGGGCCAGCGGGGAGGCGCAGTCAGCCGGGGCGGGTTCGGCGCCGAAGAGGTCGAACTGGCCCGCGGCGGCGCGCCGCTTGAGCGGCACGATGGCGTCCACGGCGGCCTCGTGGACCTCGACGACGGCCCGGCGGGTGGCGCCGAGGGACTCGAACGCCCCGGCCTTGGCCAGGGACTCCAGCGCACGCTTGTGGCAGACCGCGAGCTCGGCGCGCTCCAGGAAGTCGGCGAACGACCGGTACGGGCCCGCCTCGCGCGTGCGCAGGATCGACTCGACGACGGCGCCGCCGACGTTGCGCACGGCCTCCAGCCCGAACCGGATGTCGTCGCCGACGGCGGCGAAGCGGCGGGCGGAGGAGTTCACGTCGGGCACCAGCACGCGGATGCCCAGCTTGCGGCACTCGGCGAGGTAGACGGCCGACTTGTCCTTGTCGTTGCCCACCGAGGTCAGCAGGGCCGCCATGTACTCCACGGGGTGGTGGGCCTTGAGGTAGGCCGTCCAGTAGCCGACCAGCGCGTAACCCGCGGCGTGCGACTTGTTGAACGCGTACCCGGCGAACGGGAGGATCGTGTCCCACAGCGCCCGCACGGCCTCGTCGGAGAACCCTTGGGCGCGCATGCCGGCGCGGAAGCCGTCGAACTCCTCTTCGAGCACTTCCTTCTTCTTCTTGCCCATCGCCCGGCGCAGGACGTCGGCGCGGCCCATCGAGTAGCCCGCCACGCGCTGCGCGATCTGCATGATCTGTTCCTGGTAGACGACCAGGCCGTGGGTCTCGGCGAGGATGTCGCGCAGCGGCTCGGCGAGCTCGGGGTGGATCGGCTCGACCTGCTGGCGGCCGTTCTTGCGGTCGGCGTGGTTGTTGTGCGTGTTCATGGCCATCGGCCCGGGCCGGTACAGCGCGTTGACGGCGATGATGTCGCCGAACCCGGTGGGGCGCATGCGCCGCAGCAGCTCCCGCATCGCGGCGCCGTCGAGCTGGAAGACGCCGAGGCTGTCGCCGCGCGCGAGCAGCGCGTACGTGTCCGGGTCGTCGAGCGGGAGGTTCTCCAGGTCGACGTCGACGCCGCGGTTGGCCCGGACGTTGTCGATCGCGTCGCCGATCACCGTGAGGTTGCGCAGGCCGAGGAAGTCCATCTTCAGCAGGCCGATCGCCTCGCAGGACGGGTAGTCCCAGCCCGTGATCAGGGCGCCGTCCTCGCGCCGCCACAGCGGCACGGTGTCGATCAGCGGGGCGGCCGACATGATCACCGCGCACGCGTGGACGCCCGCGCCGCGCACGAGGCCCTCGAGCCCGCGCGCGGTGCCGACGATCGCGGCGACGGTCTCGTCGCGCTCGACGAGGGCGCGCACCTCGGCCGCCTCCGGGTAGCGCTCGTGGGCGGGGTCGACGATCCCGGCGAGCGGGATGTCCTTCGCCGCCACCGGCGGCGGCAGGGCCTTGGAGATCCGGTCGGCCACCGCGAAGCCGGCCTGCCCGAGGTGGACGCGGGCGGCGTCCTTGATCGCGGCCTTCGTCTTGATCGTGCCGAACGTGATGACCTGTGCGACCCGGTCGGCCCCGTACTTCTCGGAGGCGTAGCGGACCATCTCGCCGCGGCGGCGGTCGTCGAAGTCCATGTCGATGTCGGGCATCGAGACGCGCTCGGGGTTGAGGAAGCGCTCGAACAGCAGGCCGTGCTCGATCGGGTCGAGATTGGTGATGCCCAGCGCGTACGCCACGAGCGATCCGGCCGCCGACCCGCGGCCGGGGCCCACCCGGATCCCGACGTCGCGGGCGTGTGCCATGAGGTCGGCCGTGATGAGGAAGTAGCCGGGGAAGCCCTTCTGCACGATCACGTCGATCTCGAAGTCGGCGCGCTCGCGGTAGGCGTCGGGGACACCGCCGGGGAGGCGCCGGCGCAGCCCCTCGGCCACCGTGTGGCGCAGCCAGGACGCCGCGTCGTGCCCGTCCGGCACGTCGAACACCGGCATCCGGTCGCGGTGCTCCCAGACCTGCGCGTAGGACCCGATCCGCTCGGCCACCTCCAGGGTGTTGTCCGCCGCGCCGGGCACCTCGCCGTCCCAGCGGGCGCGCATCTCGGCCGGGGACGCGAGGTGGTAGCCGTCGCCGTCGAACCGGAACCGCGTCGGGTCGGTGAGGGTCTTGCCGGACTGCACGCACAGCAGCGCCGCGTGCATCGCCGCCTGGTCGCGCGTGACGTAGTGCGCGTCGTTCGTGGCCAGCGGGGGCAGCCCGAGCGACCTCCCGATCTCCAGGAGGCCCTCGCGCACCGACCGCTCGACCGCCAGGCCGTGGTCCATCAGCTCCAGGTAGAGGTTGCCCGCGCCGAACAGGTCCTTCAGGTCCGACGCCGCCTGCAACGCCTCCGCCCGTTGGCCGAGCCGCAGCCGCGTCTGCACCTCGCCCGACGGGCACCCGGTGGTGGCGATGACGCCGGTCGCGTGCCGCGCCAGGAGCTCGTGGTCCATCCGCGGCTTGCGGTAGTGACCCTCGATGCTGGCCAGCGACGAGAGCCGGAACAGGTTGCGCAGGCCGGTCGCGTCCTGCGCGAGCAGGGTCAGGTGCGTGTAGGCGCCCGCGCCGGAGACGTCGTCGCCGCGCTGGTGGACCTGCCCCCAGAACACCGGCTTGCGGTGGAAGCGGCTCGCCGGCGCCACGTAGGCCTCGATCCCGATGATCGGCTTGACGCCGCTGCGCCCGGCGATCCGGTGGAACTCGTCGGCGCCGAACAGGTTGCCGTGGTCGGTCATGGCCACCGCGGGCATGCCGAGGCGCTCGGCCTCCGCGACCAGCGCCGCGATCTTCGCGGCGCCGTCGAGCATCGAGTACTCGGTGTGGACGTGCAGGTGGGCGAACGAGTCCACGTACGCTCCTCGGTGGTGGCCCGGCGGTCTGTCGAGCGGCATTCCAGCCGGCCCGAGGGCCTGCGGTCCAACAGCGGACACGCCAAACGCCACAACCGTCAGTTGTCAGGAGAGGTGATCGTGGAGCTCGACCTCGCCGCGGTGCGCGCGTTCGTCGCCGTGGCCGCCTGCCGCCGCTTCGGCGAGGCCGCCGACGAGCTCGGCGTGTCCCAGCAGGCCGTCTCCAAGCGGATCGCGAAGCTCGAGTCCGACCTCGGGGCCACGCTGCTGCGGCGCACGCCCGGCGGGGCCGAGCCCACCGACGACGGGGCGGCGTTCCTGCTGGCGGCCCGGGCGCTGCTCGCCACGGCGGACCAGGCCGTCGACGCGGTGCGGTCGCGCCGCAGGGCGCTGCGGGTGGACGTGCTCGGCACCCGCCTCGCGCCCACCGAGCTGGTCCGGCGGTTCCACGAGGCCACCGGCACCCCCGTGGAGATCCTCACCTCCGACGGCCTGCGGACCGCGGCGCCCGCGGTGCTGCACGGCTCCGTCGACGCGGCGTTCGTCCGGGTGCTCGGGCCGCTCGACCCGGCGCTGGCGCACACGCCGGTCTGCCTCGACCCGCTGCACGTCCTCGTGGGCGCCGCACACCCGCTGGCGGGCAGGCGGCAGGTGACCATGGCCGACCTGGCCGGGGTCACGGCGTGGATGCCCGGCAACACCCCCGGCACGGAGTGGACGGCCTGGTTCGCCGACCTCGCCGACGCCTTCGCCCTGCGCATCGAGACCCGCGGGCCGAACTTCGGGTTCGACCACCTCCTGGACGAGGTCGCCTGCTCACCGGACACGGCCACCTTCGCCGGCGAGGGCGTGCGCGTGCCGTGGCACCCCGACCTGGTGCGGATCCCGGTGGCACCGCCGGTACCCGTCTACGCCCATTCCGTGATCTGGCGGCACGACAACCGCCACCCGCACCTCCCGGCGTTCGTCGCGCACCTGCAGGCCGGCTACCGGCAGCCGAGCCGCGCCCGGTGCTGGCTCCCGCTCGCGGAGCAGCACCTCTACGCCGGGTGAGGGCTCACCCCGCCGCCGGGGCGCGCAGCCCGGCGACGAGCAGGTCGAACAGCCGCCCGACCTGCTCGGGATCGTCGGTGGCCAGCAGCACGCCCACCAGTGCGGCCACGAGGTCCTCGGGGAGTACGCCGGCCCGCAGCTCGCCCGTGCGGACGCCTGCGGCGAGCAGCCCCCCGACGGCCGCGTGAAGTCCCTCCCGTGCGCGGGCGGTGGCGCCGTCGTCGCCGGTGATGATCACCTTGAGGGTCTCGGCCATACCGCGCTTGGTCGCCACGAAGTCGGCGTAGCAGTCCATCCACGCGCGCAGCGCCACGACGGGCTCGTGGCCGGCGAGCAGCTGCTCGGCGCGCGCGCAGAGCTCGGCGCGCTCGGCGCCGAAGACCGCCTCGACCAGCGCCTCGCGCGTGGGGAAATGCCGGTAGAGCGTGCCGATCCCGACCCCGGCCGCGCGCGCAACGTCCTCGAGCACGAGGGGCCTGCCGCTCGTGCAGGCGACCCGAGCCACCTCGAGGAGGCGCTCCCGGTTGCGCCGGGCGTCCGCTCGCATGCGCCGCTCCCGTCCTGTGGATCGTGCTAGGTTCCGGAGGCACCTCCGTTTAATGCCAACATACCAGGGAGCCCCGTGACCACCACCGACCGCAGCCCCTGCCCGGGCGGCATCGCCTCCCTCGACGGCCACCCCGTCGCGCGCGTCGGGTACGGCGCGATGCAGCTCGAGCACGGTTCCGACGAGGCCGCCACCACGGTGCTGCGCCGGGCCGTCGAGCTCGGCGTGAACCACATCGACACCGCCGACTTCTACGCGGCGGGCCTCGTCAACCGCCGCATCCGCGCCGCGCTGCACCCCTACCCCGAGCACCTGGTCCTGGTCAGCAAGATCGGCGCCACGAGCGATCCGACCGGCGCCTGGGGGCTGCGACCGGCGCAGACCCCGGCCGAGATGCGCGCCGAGGTGGAGGCGAACCTGCGGACCCTCGGTCTGGACCGGCTCGACGTGGTCAACTTCTACCCGATGGCCACGACCCCGGGCGTCGCCGACGACCAGCGGGTGGACCTCGACCATCAGCTCGCCGAGCTCGTCGCCCTGCGCGACGCCGGGCTGATCGGCGGGTTCGGCCTCAGCCACGTCGACGCGGGCCGGTTGCGCCGCGCGCTCCCGGCCGGTGTCGCCTGCGTGCAGAACGGCTACAGCCTCGTCGACCGCTCCGCCGAGCCCGTGCTCGAGCTCTGCCGCGAGCACGCCATCGCCTGGGTGCCGTACTTCCCGCTCGGCTCGGGGGTGCCCGAGCTGCCGAAGGTCGTCGACCTGCCGCAGGTGCGACAGGTCGCGGCGCGGATGCGCCACACCCCGGCCCAGGTCGGGCTGGCGTGGGTGCTCGCCTCCTCGCCGCAGACGCTGCTCATACCCGGCACGCGCAGCGTCGCGCACCTCGAGGAGAACGTCGCGGCGGGCGACGTCATCCTCGACGACGACGCCCTGCACACTCTCGCCGGCGCCGGGGCGTGATCCGCCCCCGGGCCGCCCGGCGCCGCGCTCAGACGGGTGCGACGTCCTTCTGCCGCGTGGCCTCCCGAACGGCCTCGGCGACGGCGGGGGCGACGGACGCGTCGAACACGCTCGGCACGATGAACGACGGGTTCGGCTCGGAGACGACGTCGGCGATGGCGTGCGAGGCCGCGATCAGCATCGCGTCGGTGATGTCACGGGCCTGGGCGTCGAGCAGCCCGCGGAACACGCCGGGGAACGCGAGCACGTTGTTGATCTGGTTCGGGTAGTCCGACCGGCCGGTGGCCACGACCGCGGCGTGCGCGGTGGCGACCGCGGGGTCGATCTCGGGGTCGGGGTTGGCCAGCGCGAAGACGATGGCGTCGGAGGCCATCGTCTGCAGCTCCCGCTCACCGAACAGGTTGGGCGCCGACACCCCGATGAACACGTCCGCCCCGACCAGCGCGTCGGCCAGCGTCCCGGTGGCGCCCTCGGCGTTGGTGTGCTCGGCGATCCAGCGCAGGTTGTCGTCGAGCCCCGCGCGGCCGCGGTGGACGATCCCCTCGATGTCCACGGCCACCACGTCGCCGGGCCCGCCGTTGGACTGCAGCAGGCGGATGATCGCCGACCCGGCCGCGCCGACACCGCACACCACCACCTTGCAGGCGGCGATGTCCTTGCCGACCACGCGCAGCGCGTTGCGCAGCGCACCCAGCACCACGACGGCGGTGCCGTGCTGGTCGTCGTGGAACACGGGGATGTCGAGCATCTCGCGCAGCCGGGCCTCGATCTCGAAGCAGCGC
>NZ_JBHSKO010000024.1:0-141054 GCF_042657305.1 Pseudonocardia zijingensis
TCCGCGAACGACCACCCCGCCCGCCACAACGTCTCGATCCGGACCCGTTCCTCCCGGGTCAACCGCGCACCAGCCATGATCCACACTTCCCCTGATCACCTGGTTGCAACCACCGGTTGAGCCCGCCATCATCTTCGGGAGCGACCATCTCCCCTTGATCGCCGCGGAAACCCCCCGGGGAAGCCACCGCCTGGCGGCGCCGCGCGCCGATCGGGGCAGGCCCCTGGCCTGCCCGCGAAGCCTGCCCGTAGGGGCTGCGAGGGGCGGCCCCGCAGAATGCGCGGCGTCGCCAAGACGCCGCCCAGCAGGGATGTCCGCCGGCCGAACCGCCGAGGAGACCCTGGTCACGCAGCGCGTCGCGGTGGCCGTCCGGTCGGCGGGCGCCGGTCCCGTGCTCCTAGAGTCGCAACCATGGCAACTCACGTCGATGTCGTGGTCCTCGGGGCGGGTCCGGGTGGGTACGTGGCGGCGATCCGCGCGGCCCAGCTCGGCCGCAGCGTCGCGGTGGTGGAGGAGAAGTACTGGGGCGGGGTGTGCCTGAACGTCGGCTGCATCCCGTCCAAGGCGCTCCTGCGCAACGCCGAGCTCGCCCACATCGTCACCTCGGAGGCGAAGACCTTCGGCATCTCGGGCGACGTCTCGTTCGACTTCGGCGCCGCCTTCGACCGCAGCCGCACCGTGGCCGAGGGCCGGGTCAAGGGCGTGCACTACCTCATGAAGAAGAACAAGATCACCGAGGTGGACGGCTGGGGCTCGTTCGTCGACGCCCACACGATCGAGGTGAAGCGCAGTGACGGCGGCACCGAGCAGATCACGTTCGACAACGCCATCATCGCCGCGGGCGCGGAGACGAAGCTGCTGCCGGGCACGTCGCTGTCCGAGCGCGTGGTGACCTACGAGGAGCAGATCCTCACCCGCGACCTGCCGCGCAGCATCATCATCGCCGGTGCGGGCGCCATCGGCGTCGAGTTCGCCTACGTCCTGCGCAACTACGGCGTCGAGGTCACGATCGTCGAGTTCCTGGACCGGCTGCTGCCGCTCGAGGACGCCGACGTGTCCAAGGAGCTGGCCAAGCGCTACCGCAAGCTGGGCGTGCAGGTACTCACGTCCACGCGGGTGGAGTCGATCGACGACTCCGGCGACCAGGTCACGGTCACCGTCACGGGCAAGGACGGGAAGACCACGCAGCTGCAGGCCGACAAGGTGATGCAGGCGATCGGCTTCACCCCGCGGGTGAAGGGCTACGGCCTGGAGAACACCGGTGTGGAGCTCACCGAACGCGGCGCGATCGCCGTCGACGACTTCATGCGCACCAACGTGCCGCACATCTACGCGATCGGCGACGTCACGGCCAAGCTGATGCTCGCCCACGTGGGCGAGGCGCAGGGCGTGGTGGCGGCCGAGACGATCGCGGACGCCGAGACCATGCCCCTGGACTACGTGATGATGCCGCGGGCCACCTTCTGCAACCCGCAGGTCGCGAGCTTCGGCTACACCGAGGCGCAGGCTCGCGAGCTGGCCGACGAGAAGGGCTGGAAGGTCACCGTCGCCCAGTTCCCGTTCACCGCCAACGGCAAGGCGCAGGGCCTGGGCGAGCCGGGCGGGTTCGTCAAGCTGATCGCCGACGAGACCTACGGCGAGCTCCTGGGCGGGCACCTCATCGGCCCGGAGGTCACCGAGCTGCTGCCCGAGCTCACCCTGGCGCAGAAGTGGGACCTCACCGCCCACGAGCTGGCCCGCAACGTGCACGCCCACCCCACCCTCTCCGAGGGGCTCCAGGAGGCGTTCCACGGGCTCACCGGGCACATGATCAACCTCTGAGGGTCCGTACGAACGGCACTCCCGTCCGATAGAGCGGGACGAGGGTGCCGTTCGTACGAGCTACGCGATGTCGTGCACGACCTGCACAGTGACCGTCAGCTCCTGGCTCCCGGGCTGGACGGGCACAGCGCGCTGGGCGAGGTCGGCCTCGGCGCGGTAGGGCACCGGCGGCTGGCCGCCGATCACCTCCTCGATGGAGCGCACCGCCCCCAGGTCGACGCCCGCGGCGTCGGCGAGCTGGCGCGCCTGGTCGAGCGCGCGGCGCACCGCGTCGGCGCGCGCCTCGGAGAGGGCGGCGCTCTCGTCGGCGATGGAGAACCGGATCGACTCCACGCGGATCGCGTCGCCCGCGGCCGCGGCGGCCTGGTCGATCAGCGTGCCGGCCGCGCCGACGTCGTGCAGGGTGGCCGTGACCTGGTTGTTCACCTCGTAGCCGGTGATCCGGCCGCTCTGCGGCTCGGTGGTGGGGGAGACGTCGAGGTTGCTGGTGCGGATGTCGGCCGGCGCGACGCCGGCCCCCTGCAGCACGCCGATCACGGCGTCGGCGCGTTCGGAGTTGGCGGAGAGCGCCGCGGTGGCGCTCTCGTCGCGGGTCTGCACCCCCAGCACGACGGTGGCGGTGTCGGGCGTGGCGACCACGCTGCCGGTGGCGCGGGCGGTGATCGCGGGCGGTGCGGTGCCCGCCGGGGCGGCCGCCGCCGACGAGCAGCCGGCGAGGGCGAGCGTGGCGAGGGCGAGCAGCGGGAGTGCGGCGCGGTGCATGTCCCCAGGACGGAACGGCGCCGGGATCGGTTGCACGGGCCAGTAGGTTCGCCGGAATGGGTGTTCCGTTCGCCTCCTACGGCGCCGAGATCTACCTGCAGGGACTCGCAGGCGAGCGTCCCGCGCTCCCGACCGACCCGTCCCGGCTCGAGGAGGCCGCGCGCGCCGTGCTGGCCGACGGGCCGTTCGGCTACGTCGCGGGCGGTGCGGGCTCGGGCGCCACGATGCGTGCCAACCGGGCCGCGTTCGACCGGTACGCGCTGGTGCCGCGGATGCTGCGCGACACCACCGAACGCGACTGGTCCACCACGCTGCTCGACACGCCGATGCCGGCCCCGCTGCTGGTGGCCCCGATCGGGGTGATGTCGATCGTGCACCCCGACGGCGAGCTCGCGGTGGCGCGGGCGGCCGCCGAGCTGGGCGTGCCGATGGTGCTGTCGACGGCGTCGTCGCACACGATCGAGGAGGTGGCGGCCGCATCGGGCGACGCGCCGCGCTGGTTCCAGCTGTACTGGCCCACCGAGGATGCGGTCAGCGTGAGCATCCTCGAGCGGGCGCGGGCCGCAGGCCACCGGGTGCTGGTGGTCACGCTGGACACGTGGACGTTGGGCTGGCGCCCGCACGACCTGGACCTGTCCTACCTGCCGTTCCTGCGCGGCGTCGGCACCGCGATCCCGTTCTCCGACCCGGCGTTCCGGGCCGGGCTCGCCGCGTCGCCGGAGGACGACCTGATGGCCGCGGTGGGCCGGTGGGTACCGATGTTCACCGGCACGGCGGTGCGCTGGGACCGGCTCGACCTGCTGCGCGAGCACTGGGACGGCCCGATCGTGCTCAAGGGCGTGCAGCACGTCGACGACGCCCTGCACGCGCTCGACGTGGGGATGGACGGGATCGTCGTGTCCAACCACGGCGGCCGCCAGGTCGACCGCGCCATCGGCTCGCTGGCCGCGCTGCCGGGCATCGTGGCCGCCGTCGACGGACGCGCGCCGGTGCTGTTCGACTCGGGGATCCGGACCGGCGCCGACGCCGCCGTCGCGCTCGCCCTCGGCGCCGACGCGGTGCTGCTCGGCCGCCCGTTCGTGTACGGGCTCGCGCTCGGCGGCCAGGACGGGGTCCGGCACGTGCTGCGCTCGGTGCTGGCCGAGCTCGACCTCACCCTCGCGTTGTCCGGCTTCGCCGACCTCGCCCAGTTCAGGGACGCGCCGGACGCCGTGCGCCCCGTCGCCTACACCGGCGCGTGACCCGGTGGTGCCATAGTGGGTGCCGAGATCCCCCGGCGGGCCGCCGCGGGGCCGAGGGGAAGGGGAGCACGGCGTGGACGCGCTCACCGCGCTCGTCGCCGGTCTGGTGGCCGGCCTGCGCACCGCGCTGGCCGCCGACGTCTGTCCAGGCGGGTGGCCGTGGGCGGTCACCGCGCTGGGCATCGGGGTGGGGTTGCTGCCCACGGCGGGCGCCGTGATGGTGGCCGTGCTCCGCAAGCGGATCGGGTCGCGGTACGGGGCCGGGGAGTCCGTGCTGTTCGCCCTCGCCGGGCTGGTCGGCGCGGGCCTGCTACCGCTCGCGCTCTTCACCGCCACCGGGCGGGTGTTCAGCGCCGCCGCGGCGGGCCGTGACGTCGACGGGCTCACCGCCGCTCAGCTGGACGACCTCGGCACCACGATGTGCTTCTTCCCGCAGTCGACCTACCTCGGTGGCTACACCGTGGGTTCCGCGTTCGACCCGGCCGATCCGGTGCGGTTCGGTCTCGCCGTCGTGCTGCTGCTCGGGTTCCCGCTGGTGGCCACGCTGTGCGTGGCAGCGCAGGCGCGCCTGGCGCTGCGGCGCGGGCCCCGCTGGCCCGCGAAGTTCTTCTGGGCGCCGTTGCTGGCGCTCACGCTGCTCACGGCGCGCACGCCGGCCGGGTCGTCGGGCCACCTGTGGATCGGCGTCACCATCGGCGCGTTCCTCGGCATCGCGGTGGTGCTCGCCGTCGGCGCTCCGCCGCGGGAGGTGGTGCGCCGCTCGCTCGCCCCGCCCGCCCCGGCGCCGCGCAGGCCCCCGCGTATGGAGTCGATCCGCCCGCAGCCCTCGCAGCGCCGCGCTCCGGTGCCCTCCCCGCAGGCACGCCCCTCGCTGGCCGACCGGATGGCCCAGCGGTTCGCGGCGCGGCGGCCCGAACCGCCGATCGTGCAGGCGCCGCGGCGCCTCGCCACGCTGCCGCAGCAGCGGCCCCCGCGCGGGCCGGGGGGCCCGCGGCCCACGCTCGTCGCCCCGGCGGGTGCGATCCCGCCCCCCACGCCGGCCCGGTTCCAGCTGATCCGCAGGCTGGGCTCCGGCGGCTTCGGCCGGGTGTGGCTCGCCCACGACGCCCGCCTCGGCCACCCGGTGGCCCTGAAGGCGGCGCACGCCCCCGACCCGGAGACCGAGGAGCGGATCCGCCGCGAGGCGCGCGCCCTGGTGGCCGTCCGCCATCCGCACTGCGTGCGCATCCACGACCTGCTGCCCGCCTCGAGCGACCCCGGCCTGCGCGAGCTCGACGGTCTCGTCATCGTCATGGAGTACGTGGAGGGCTCGTCGCTGGGCGACCTGGTGCGCGCCCGTGGCCCGCTCGACGACGTCACCGCCGCCCGGGTGTGGATCGGCCTCGCCGGTGCGCTCGACGCGGCACACCAGCGCGGCGTGATGCACCGCGACGTCAAGCCGGGCAACGTCGTGGTCGACCAGGCGGGGCTCGCGCACCTCATCGACTTCGGGATCGCCCGCAAGACCGGCGACTCCACGATGACGATGGCCGGCTTCGTGCTGGGCACGCCGGACTTCCTCGCCCCCGAGGTGGCCTGCGGCGAGCGCGCCACGCCGGCCTCGGACGCCTGGCAGCTCGCCGCCACCATCTCCTACGCGCTCACCGGGCACCCGCCGCGCGGCGGGCACCCCGATGCCGTGTCCGGGTTGCGAGCGGCCGCCTCGGGGGCGCGGCTCAGCCATCTCCCGGCCCGGTCGGCCCACCTCGCGCTGCTGCGCGCGGCGATGGACAACGACCCGCGCCGCAGGCCCCCGCTGCGCGTCGTGCAGAGCACGCTCGAGGAGTGGCTGCGCCGGGCCGACGGCCCGGTCGGAGCCGGGGTGCCGGCGCGGTGACCCACGCCCGGCCCGCTGGGCTCGGGCGGGGACGCATCGTCGGCGTCGACGCGGCACGCGCGGTGGCGCTGGTCGGGATGTTCGCCACGCACATCCTCCCGCTGCGGGCCGACCGCGAGCCCACGCTCACCGGGCTCGTCGCGTCCGGGCGGGCGTCGGCGCTGTTCGCGGTGCTGGCGGGGGTGGGGATCGCGCTCGCCACCGGTGGCCCGCGACCGCCCGAGGGGGCGCAGACCCACCTCGCCGCGGGCACCGCCCTCGTGGTGCGGGGCGCGCTGGTGGCGGCGGTCGGGCTCACCCTGGTGGCCACCGAGGCGCCGGTGGCGATCATCCTGACCTACTACGGCCTGCTGTTCGTGGTGGCGGCCTTCCTGCTGCGCGCGCCGCGCGTCCTGCTCGCGGCCGGCGCGGTGCTCGCGTGCGTCCTCACGCCGGTGCTGAGCCAGCTGCTGCGCTCCGGGCTCCCGGACGGCCCCGGCGAGCAGGTCGGGTGGCCGGCGCTGGCGACGCCCGGCGACGCGCTGCTCACCCTCGCGCTCACCGGCTACTACCCGGTGCTGACGTGGACGACCTACCTGCTCACCGGGATGGCGGTCGGCCGGCTGGACCTGCAGCGCCCCGGGGTGGCCACCGGCCTCCTCACGGGCGGGCTCGGCCTCGCGCTGGCCGCCCACACGGCGTCCGGGCTGCTGCTCGGGCCGGGCGACGGCGTGTGGGTGCTCGGCGCGCAGGCGTCGGTGCGCCGCTACGGCACCACCCCCACCGGGAGCTGGTGGTGGCTCGCGGCGGACAGCCCGCACTCGGGCAGCATCCTCGACCTGGCTGCCACCACCGGCTCCGCGCTCGCCGTGCTGGGCGCGATGCTGCTGCTGGCCCACTGGTCACGGCGGCTCGTGCTCGTGCCGGCCGCGCTCGGCTCGGCGCCGCTCACCCTCTACACGCTGCACGTCGTGGCGCTCGCCGTGTACGCCGGGCAGGGCTCCGACGACGTGGCCCTGTGGCTGGGACACGTGCTGGTGGCCACCCTGATCGGCGTGGGCCTGCTGCTCGCGGGGCTGCGCGGGCCGCTGGAGGCGGTGGTGGCCGCGGCCGGCCGGGCGACCCGACAAGGTGTGACCGCACTCACAGCCAGACCTGTCGATCCGAGCACGGCCGGGCCGCCGGGAGGGTAGGGCGCCGACCGGCGGCGCCCGCACCCCACGTGCGGAGGAGAACATGCGCACCCTGTTGGTCACGATGTTCGTGTCCCTGGACGGCGTCGTACAGGCCCCGGGCGGGCCCGACGAGGACCGCGACGGCGGGTTCGCCCACGGCGGCTGGGCGGCGCCGTACATCGACGACGACATCCTCTCCCGGGCGATCGGCGGCGCCGCGCAGGCCGACGCCCTCCTGCTCGGCCGCCGTACGTACGAGGAGTTCGCCGAGCACTGGCCGCTCGCCGGTCCCGACGACCCGATCGGCTCGCGGTGGGCGGCCGTGCCCAAGTACGTCGCCTCCCGCACCCTCACGTCCGTGAGCTGGCAGAACTCGACCCTGCTCACCGGGGACACCGTGGCGGCGGTGATCGAGCTGAAGAAGTCCGACGGCGGCGAGATCCAGGTGCACGGCAGCGGGCACCTCGTGCAGACGCTGCTCGAGCACGACCTGGTGGACGAGCTGCAGCTGATGGTGATCCCGGTGGTCCTCGGGTCCGGGAAGCGGCTGTTCGGAGGTGGCGCCGTGCCGGCCCGCTTCGCGCTGGTGGGGTCGGCGACCACCCGGTCGGGCGTCGTCGTCGTGCGGTACGTGCGCGCCGGCGCCGTCGAATACGGTGCGGTCGGACCCGAGACAGGAAACTGGTGACGTGGCGATGCCCCAGTACGCGGTGCTCATCTACGAGAAGGAGCTGCCCGGCGGGGTGGCCGACATCCCGCCGGAGGTCATGGAGGCGAACGTCGCCGCGAGCGACAAGATCGCAGCCATGGGCGTGCGGGTCGTCCACGAGCAGGGCCTCCAACCGGCCGCGGCGGCGCGCACGATCCACAAGGACGGCCTCGTGACCGACGGCCCGTTCCTGGAGACCAAGGAGGTCCTCGCCGGGTTCTTCGTGGTGGAGGCCCCCGACCTCGACACCGCGCTCGCGGTGGGCAAGCTCCTCCCGATCATGGACGGCGCGGTCGAGGTGCGGCCGCTGCTGTGACCGGCGAGGACGTCCGGCGCGCGGTCGCCGACGCGCACCACCACGAGTGGGCCGCCGTGCTCGCCGCGGCGGTGCGCGTCACCCGCGACCTGGACCTCGCCGAGGAGTGCGCCCAGGACGCCTACGCCGCCGCGCTCGAGGCGTGGGAGCGCGGCGGTGTCCCGGACCGGCCGGGCGCCTGGCTCACCACGGCGGCCCGGCACAACGCCCTCGACGTCGTACGCCGTGCAGGCACCCGGCGGGCGAAGCTGCACCTGCTGGTGGAACCGGCCGGCGAGCCCGCACCCGACGACCGGCTACGCCTGGTCTTCCTGTGCTGCCACCCCGCGCTGGCGCTCGCATCGCAGGTCGCGCTGACGCTGCGGCTGGTCTGCGGCGTGCCGACCCCGGACGTCGCCCAGGCCTTCCTGGTGCCGGAGGCCACGATGGCGGCCCGCATCACCCGGGCCAAGAAGAAGATCGCGGCGAGCGGCATCCCGTTCCGCATGCCGGGTCCGGCCGAGTTGCCCGGCCGGCTCGACGCCGTCCTCACCGTGATCCACCTGCTGTTCACCACGGGCCACACCGCGCCTGCCGGTCCCGCGCTCACCTGCGACGACCTCGCCGACCACGCCCTGCACCTGGCCCGCGTGCTGCACGCCCAGCTGCCCCGGGAGCGGGAGGTGAGCGGGCTGCTCGCGCTGCTCCTGGCCCACCACTCCCGCCGGGCCACCCGCACCGCCCCCGACGGCAGGCTCCTGCTGCTCGAGGAGCAGGACCGCACGGCGTGGGACCGCGAGACCATCGCCGAGGCCGACCGGCTGGTGGTGCGCGCGCTGCGCGGCGGCGACCCGGGCCGGTTCGCGCTGCAGGCCGCCATCGCCACGCTGCACGCCGTCGCCCCCTCCGCGGAGGAGACCGACTGGCCGCAGATCCTCGTGCTCTACGACGAGCTGCTGCGGCGCTGGCCGTCGCCGGTGGTGGCACTCAACCGGGCCGTGGCGGTCGCGATGGTGCACGGGCCCGCCGCCGGCCTCGCCGAGGTCGAGGCGCTGGAGCAGGACCCGCGGCTGCGCGACTACCGCTACCTGCCCGCCGCCGAAGCCGACCTGCTGCGCCGTCTCGGCCGGGCAGGCGACGCCGCGGCGGCCTACGAACGGGCGATCGCCCTCACCGCCAACGAGGCCGAGCGTGCCTTCCTCGCCGGCCGGCTGGCGGAGTCGCGCTAGCCCCGCGGCCACCCTGCCCCCAATGCCAGCAAGGTGGCTTTGCTGGCGTATTGCGCCAGTAAGGCCACCTTGCTGGCATCTCCTTGCGTCGGGTTCACCGCGCCTCGGCGAGCAGCGCCCGGGCCCGCGCAGCCGCCGCCGCCGCGAGCCGGGGCAGGGCGTCCGCGGGCACGCCGGGCGGCGCCGGGAGCACCGGGGGCGTGGCCCGGGGCAGGTCCGCGGGCGGCGCGGGCCGGGTGGCGGGGGCCACGGCGTACGCCTCCACGGCCGGCACCGGCCGGTCGACGGCCCGGCCCGCCCCGGCCCCCTCCGGTTCGGCGCCCGTGGCCTCGGCGGGTTCCCGGGCGAGCAGGTCGAGCAGCTCGTCGGCGCCCCGGCCGCGCAGCAGGAGCAGTACGAACGGGTCCTCGTCGAGCAGCCACGCCACCTGGTAGCAAAGGCCGGCGGCATGCGGGCACGGGTCGCCGATGTGCGGGCAGTCGCAGTCGGACTCCAGGTCGCCGATCGTGGGCAGCAGCGCGACGTCCGCGGCGTCGGCCGAGCGCACGAGCGAGCGCGGCACCTCCCGGTCGAGCAGCGCTGCCAGGTGTCCCGCCTCGGCGCGGACCTGGTCGAGGAACCGGTCCCACTCCGCGTCGGAGAGCTCGGCGAGGTGCACCACCACGTCGAAGATCCCGTCGGGGTCCTCCACGGTGGCCGCGATCCGGCCCGGCGACACCGTGATCGGCCCGATCCGGCCGCTGCCCGCGAAGCGGCGCCCGGTCTTGAGCAGCGTGGCGTCGAGTGCCGTGTCCTCCATCGCGGAGACGAACGCGCGCGCCCACCAGGAGCGGCCGCGCCGGCCCGGGCGCGGCGGGAACGCGGGGAACCCCCGCGCCGCGGTCATCGCTCACCCCGCAGCGCGACGAGGTCGGCGAGCTCGGCATCGGTGAGCTCGGTGAGGCCGGCCTCGCCGCCCGCGAGCACGGAGTCGGCGAGGGCGCGTTTGGTCTGCAGCAGTGCGGCGATGCGGTCCTCCACGGTTCCTTCGCTGATCAGCCGGTGCACCTGCACCGGGCGGGTCTGGCCGATCCGGTAGGCCCGGTCGGTGGCCTGGTCCTCGACGGCCGGGTTCCACCAGCGGTCGACGTGCACGACGTGGTCGGCGCGGGTGAGGTTGAGCCCGGTGCCCGCCGCGCGCAGCGACAGCAGGAACACCCCCACCTCGCCGCGCTGGAACCGCTCGACCATCGCCTCGCGCTCCGGCACCGGGGTGCCGCCGTGCAGGAACTGGACGGTCGCGCCGCGGGCCCGCAGGTGCCGTTCCAGCAGCCGTCCCATCGCGACGTACTGGGTGAAGACGAGCGCCGCGCCGTCCTCGGCGAGGATGGTGTCGAGCAGCTCGTCGAGCAGCTCCAGCTTGCCGGAGCGGCCCGCGAGCACCGGGTCGGGCTCCTTGGCGTACAGCGCGGGGTGGTCGCAGATCTGCTTGAGCGCGGTGAGCAGCCCGAGCACCAGGCCGCGGCGCTCCATGCCGTCGGCGCGGGCGATCCGCTCCATCGTCTCGGCCACCACCGCCTCGTACAGCCCGGCCTGCTCAGGGGTGAGGCCGACGGGGCGGTCGGTCTCGGTCTTGGGTGGCAGCTCGGGTGCGATGCCCGGGTCGGACTTGCGCCGCCGCAGCAGGAACGGCGCGATCAGCCGGGCGAACCGGTCGGCGAGGGCCGGGTCGCCCTCGGCGATCGGGTCGGCCCAGCGGGCCCGGAACTCGGCGAGGGTGCCCAGCAACCCCGGCGTGGTCCAGTCGAGGATCGACCACAGCTCGGTGAGGTCGTTCTCCACCGGGGTGCCGGTGAGTGCCACCCGCGCCGCCGAGGGAAGGCGGCGCAGCGCCTGCGCGGTGCCCGACGCCGGGTTCTTCACGTGCTGGGCCTCGTCGGCCACCACCAGGCCCCACCGGTGGGCGGCCAGCGCGTCGGCGTCGAGGCGCATCGTGGCGTAGGTGGTGAGGACGAACCCGTCGTGATCGGGCAGCGCGCGCCCGGCTCCGTGGTAGCGGTCGACCGGCACGCCGGGCGCGAACCGCCGCACCTCCCGCTCCCAGTTGCCCAGCAGCGACGCCGGGCAGACCACCAGCGTGGGGCCGGCGGCCCGCTCCCGGCGGCGCAGGTGCAGGGCGATCAGCGTGATCGTCTTGCCGAGCCCCATGTCGTCGGCGAGGCACGCGCCGAGCCCGAGCGAGGTCATCCGGTCCAGCCAGCCCAGGCCGCGCAGCTGGTAGTCGCGCAGCACGGCGGTGAGCCCGTCCGGCGGCGCGGGCGGGGCCGGTGGGGCGGCGATGCGGTCGCGCAGCTCCTGCAGCCACCCCGTGGCCACGACCGGCACCGCGGCGCCTGCGTCCTCCACCTGCCCGGTGAGCGCCGCGCCCAGGGCGGTGATCGCGCTGACCGGGCCGAGCGTGCGGGTCCGGGCCCGCTCCCGCGTGGCCGGGTCGACGAGCACCCACTCGTCGCGCAGCCGCACCACGGGCCGGTGGGCGGTGGCCAGCTCGGCCATCTCGCCTGCCGTGAGCGCCTCGCCGCGCAGGGCGAGCTCCCAGTCGAGGTGCAGCGGCTCTGCACCCGCGCCGAACCCCGACGGCGGGCTCCCGCGCCCCGCGACCACCCGCGCGGAGAGCTCGGGACGCAGGTCTCGCGGCCAGTGCACCGCGATCCCGGCGGCGGCGAGCCGCGCGACGCCCTCGCCGACGAGGTCGGCCACGTCGCCGTCGTCGAGGTCGAGGACGTCGGGCACGGCCTGCCCGAGAAGCTGTTGCAGCGGGTCCCAGAAGCGCGCGGCCCGGCGCACGGCGAGCAGCGCGTCCACCCGGGCGCGTGGCCCGAACCCGACCGCCGCCCCGCTCCACACGGCCGACAGATCGGCGACCCGGGTGGGGTCGTCGAGCGCGTGCAGCTGCACGACGGCGCGGAACCGGGTGGCGTCCGCGTCGGCCTCGACGCGCAGCGACAGCCGCACCCCGGCGTCGACGCCCGCGGCGACCTCGTCGGCCCAGTCCCGCAGGTGCACGGCCTCCTGGGCCGCGGCGGCGGCGAACAGCGGCGTGCCGGCCTCCTCGGCGGCGTCCTCCGTGCGGGGCAGCACGTCGGCCACCGCGTCGAGGAACGCCCGCAGCAGCGGGGCCGCCGCCGGCAGGACCGGTGGCTCCACGCCGGCCACGGGCACGGCGCGCGCCGTGGGCGGCATCGCGGCGGCCAGTGCGTGCTGCCGGTCGGCGTCCTCGGGGTCGAGCGGGCCCACCCGCCAGGCGTCGGCACCGGACGGCGAGACGCCCGGCAGCAACCTGCCCCGCCCCACCAGGTGCAGCGCGAACCGGGCCGCCGCGGCCCAGTACGCGTACGCGCCCGGCGCGTGCGGGTCGGCGGCCAGCAGCGCGGGCAGCGCGTCGGCCACCGGCACGGCGCGCACCGGCACGGCCTTGACGACCTCGCCGGGCGGGAGGACGGCCTCCACGGCGTCCGGTCCGTCGTCGGCGGGCAACAGCAACCTGCCGGCTCGGGGCGGATCGGCCGGGGTGAAGATCACCATTTCCCCGGTCGAGTCGGCGTCGGACGTCGGTGCGGTGCGGGTCTGGGTCATCGAGCTCCCGGGTCGGGGGTGGAACGCAGGACTACCGGCCGGCCACCGGCGATCGCAACTTGACGATCCATGCCTTGTGAGCGGGCTCACCCGGCCGCGGCGGAGGCGAGGTGCCGGGCGAGGTGCTCGCCGGTGAACGAGCCGGGTGCCCGGACCAGCTCGTGCGGCGTCCCGGTGAACGCGTCGGGGTGGCCGAGCTCGGGCAGGAAGCCTGTCCGCTTCGCGTCACGCGGCCTCGATGCGAAACACGGCGCAGCGGCCCGCCACCGCCTCGAAGGCCTCCGGGGTGACGGCCTCCACCACCCCCGCATCGGCCATGATCTTCGCCCCGTCGGCGATGCGGACCGGCCACAGCCGCAGCACCGGCAGCGCCTCCTGGGGGTCCAGCTCGACCAGGCGCACCTGCTCGGTGCGCCTGCCGGTGCTGAGGGTGGCGCGGCCGTCCGCGGCGCGGACGTTGCGCGCCCAGTCGGCGCCGGGGAAGCCCTCCAGGAGGTAGCGCCGCCCCTCGTGCTCCAGGATCGACAGCGGCGTGCTGCGCGGCTTGCCGCTCTTGCGGCCCGGCACGGTGAGCACGGGTAGCTCCTTCATCCCGATCCCGAGGCGGCGCAGGGCGAGGAAGACCTTGTTCATCGGCTTGAGCCAGCGGGGCGGGGTGGGGTTCTTCGTGGTCATCGGCTCATCTCCCGGTAGCGGTGGACGGACAGCGGCCCGAAGACCGCGATGATCAGCAGTGGCCAGACGACGGCCATCAGGACGGGGTGCTGGGCCACCCACGACTCGCCGCCCCACCCGGGGTTGCCGAACAGCTCCCGGGTGGCCGCCGCGGTGGAGGAGATGGGGTTCCACTCCGCCACCGCCGACACCACGGCCGGCATCGACGCGGGCGCGACGAACAGTCCGGACAGGAACGCGAACGGCCACTCGAACACCTGCACGGCGGTGACCGCGCCCGGCGTGCGCACCAACAGGCCGAGGTAGATCCCGACCCACAGCAGCGCCAACCGCAGCAGCAGGAGCAGCCCGATCGCGGCCACGACCGCGCCCGCCCCACCGTCGGCCCGCCAGCCCACCGCGAGGGCGACGAGCAGCAGCACGCCGAGGGCGATCGCCGAGACCACCAGGTCGGCGACGGCCCGCCCGATCAGGACCGCGCCGTGCGCCATCGGCATCGAGCGGAACCGGTCGGTGATGCCCCGCTGCGCGTCCGTGACCACCGCGATCATCGTGGTGGACAGGCCGAACAGCATCGTCAACGTGAACAGGCCGGGCAGCAGCGCCTGCCGGTAGTCACCCCCGCCGGGCACGGTCATCATCCCGCCGAGCAGGAAGGCGAACATCAGCACCATCAGGATCGGGAAGCCGATCGCGTTGGCGATCTCCGCAGGCTGGTGGCGCAGGTGGGTGAGGTAGCGGCGGGCGAGCGTGGCGCTGTCGGCCGCCAGCCAGCCCAGGCCCGACCCGGCGCCCGGCCGCGCGATGGAGCTGGTCATGCCGTCACCCCCGTTCCGGTGAGCTGCAGGAACACCTCGTCGAGCGTCGGACGGCGCACGGTGAGGTCCTCCGCGTCGATCCCCTCCTGCGCCAGCCCGTGCACGAGCGTGGTGAGCGCCTGCATCCGGTCCCGCACCGGCGCCCCGACCCGGCGCGTGGCCGCGTCGACCTCGGCGGTGGTGCCGGTGACCCGTTCCAGGAGCGCCGCCGCCCGGGGCAGGTCCGCGGTGTGGTGCACCACGAGGTCGATGCGGTCGCCGCCGACCAGCCCCCGCAGCTCGTCCGGCGTGCCCTCGGCGATCACCCGCCCGCCGCACCCGGGTGGCGCCGCGAGCACCGAGATCCGGTCGGCCAGCTGGTCGGCCTCGTCCAGGTACTGCGTGGTGAGCAGCACGGTGGTGCCCGCGGCGACCAGGCCGCGCACGGCGTCCCAGACCTCGGCGCGGGCGCGCGGGTCGAGCCCGGTGGTGGGTTCGTCGAGGAACAGGACCGCGGGGGCGAGGATCATGCCGACGGCGAGGTCGAGCCGCCTGCGCATGCCCCCGGAGTACGCCGACACGGGCCGGCGTCCGGTGTCGGCGAGGCCGAACCGCGCGAGCAGCTCGTCGGCCCGCCGGTGGGCGTCGGTGCGGGACAGGTGGAACAGCCTCCCGAACATCACGAGGTTGCTGCGGCCGTCGAGGATCTCGTCGACCGCCGCGTACTGGCCGACGAGACCGACCCGCCGACGCACGGCGGCCGCCTGGCTGGCCACGTCGTACCCGTCGATGGCGGCGCGCCCGCCGTCGGCGCGCAGCAGGGTGGTGAGGATGCGGACGGCGGTGGTCTTGCCCGCCCCGTTCGGACCGAGCAGGCCGTGCACCGTGCCGGGTGGCACGGTCAGGTCGAACCCGTCCAGCGCGGTGGCGCCGGATCCGGGGTAACGCTTGCCGAGCGCCTCGGCGCTCACCGCGGGAACCATGACCCTCCCGTTGCTCAAACTTGAACTCCGAGCCGCCGAGGATGCCCGACGGGAACGGGGTATGCAAACTTGAATCGCCAGGAACCCGGCAGGCGTTACACCGGAACTACCGCGGCGGGTACGGCGGGAACTTGAGCGACTCCCAGCTCCCGGGCTTGCCGGGCGACCCCGGCTCGCCCGCCATCGGGTACGCGCCGCCCTCGAGCCGGGCGATCAGCCCGCGCGTCCACTCGGCGCCACCGGCGGCCTGGCTCTCCCAGAGCCCGAACAGCTCCCGCACGTGCGGCGGGTCGACGAGCGCATCCACCTGCGCCTGCGCCTTCTCACGCTGCTCCTCGAGCGCCTCGAGCCGCTGCCGCAGCAGCGCGATCGCCTCCGCGCGGGGGAGCGAGGGCAGCATCGCCAACGCCGCCCCGAGGAAGTCGGGGCGCGGCTGCGGGCGCCGCAGGGCCTCGCGCAGCAGCTTCATGTACTCGGCCTCACCGCGCTCGGTGAGCTCGTACTCGGTGCGGCCCGCCACCTCGTTGTGATCGCGCAGGAGCCCGCGCTCGGTGAGCGTGTGCAGCGCGTGGTAGATCGAGCCCCACTTCACGTTCGCCCACTCGTCGGCACCCCACGACAGCAGGTCGTTGCCGATCCGGTAGCCGTGGGCACGCCCGTACCCGCGGACGATCCCCAGCACCAGCAAGCGCGTCGCCGACATCACGCAGAGCCTATGCCGTCCGCCCACCACCCGATCGGTGGTATCGCGCAACGCGCCCGCCCACCGCGCGTCTGACCGGGTGGAGCGGTGCAGGGGAGCGCCGCGGGAGTGGGGGAGTCGAGATGAGCGCTGTCTGGTACAGAATCGTGGTGATCGCCGCCGTGCTGGTCGGCCTGGCGGCCTGCGGGTCGGCACCGCCGCACCCGGCGACTACGCCCGCGTCCATGGGAGCGGTGCCTGCGGCGGCGCCACCCGGCACGACGCCGCGCACCGCCACCCCGGCGGCCGCGGCCACCCACGCGATCGAGCCCGGCGAACCGGCCGACGCGGCGGACCTGCCGCGCTGCACCTCCGGCGAGCTGGCTGCCACGCTCGGCGAGGGCGGCGCGGCAGCGGGATCGGTGTACCGGCCGCTCGTGTTCACCAACACCGGCAGCCGCACCTGCGAGCTGCGCGGTTTCCCCGGCGTCTCGTACGTGGCGGGCGACGACGGCCACCAGGTCGGGCCCGCGGCCGCGATGACGGGGGAGCGCGGCGGCCAGGTGCCCATCCCGCCGGGCGGCACCGCGCAGGCCCAGCTGCGGCTCGCGAACGTGCAGAACTTCGACCCGGCCGACTGTGCGCCCGTGCCGGTCCGCGGCCTGCGCGTCTACCCGCCCGGCGACACGGCGTCGCTGTTCGTGCCTGCCGAGGGCACGGGCTGCAGCGCGCCGCCCCCGGGCGACCAGCTGTCGATCGGGACGATCACGCCGTAGCGGAGGCGAGCTCACCGAAGAACTCGATCGTGCGGGCCCGCTCCGCCGCCGGACCCACCGCGCAGAGCTGCACCTCGGTCGCGCCCGCGTCGGCGAAGCGCCGCACGGCCTTCTCCAGCTCCGCCTCGGTGCCGGCGAGGATCGTGTCCTCCGGGCCGGCCAGACCCGCCTGGTCGAGCGAGCGGCGGTAGCTCGGCAGGTCGCCCGCTACGCCGAACGCCGACGCGACGTGGGCACGGGCCGCCTCGGGGTCGTGCGTGACCGTTGCGATCACGCCGACGACGACCTGGGGGTCGGGCCGGCCCGCAGCGGCCGCCCGCACGGCGGGCACCACGTGCGCGGCCACACCGCGGGCATCCGTCCACGTGGTGATCACGCCGTCGGCCTTCTCCCCGGCCAGCCGCAGCATGCGCGGACCGTGCGCGGCGAGCAACAGCGGCGGCGCCGGTGCGCCGGGCGCGGTCAGGCCGCCCACCGCTGTGACCGTCTCCCCGTGCACCTCGACGGGCTCCCCACCCAGGGCGGGCCGCAGCACGTCGACGTGCTCCTCGACGTGGCGCCCCGGCCGGTGCCAGGGCAGGCCGAACCGGCCCTCGACGATCGGCTGGTGGCTCGGCCCGATGCCGAGCGTGAGCCGGCCCCGCACCGCGGCCTGCGCGGTGAGCGCCTCAGCGGCCAGCGTGAGCGGGTGGCGCGACCAGGTCACCACCACCGCCGTCCCCAGCCCGATCCGCGGTGCGCGATCACCCACCGCGGCGATCGCCGTCAACGGCTCCCAGCCGGTCCGCTGCCCGAACCACGCGCGGGCGAACCCCCGGCGCTCCGCGTCCACGACCTCCTCGACCACCTCCGGCAGCGGCTTCTCGTCGTCGATCCACAACCCGATCTGCATGCACCCAGTCCAGCCGCCGCGCCGGGATGGATCAAGGAGCGATCCGCGCGCCCACCGATAAGAGCGCGTGATGGATCCGGGTGGTAGAGAAGGGGAGTGGAGGTACGCCAGCTGCGCTACTTCGTGGCCGTCGCCGAGGAGCTGCACTTCGGGCGCGCCGCCGAGCGCCTGCACGTCGCGCAGCCCGCCGTGAGCCAGCAGATCGGCCGGCTCGAACGCGAACTCGGCGTGCGGCTGCTCGCCCGCACCTCCCGGCGCGTCACCCTCACCGGCGACGGGCAGCGGCTGCTCGAGGAGGCGCGCGCCGCCCTCGCCGCCGTCGACCGCGTGCGCGCCGTTGCGGCCGCACTCGGCGCCGGACACTCGGCGGTGCTGCGCGTGGGCACCACGCCGGGGGTGGGGCCGCGCCTGTCGCGGGCCGCGGCGGCGTTGCGCGCGGACGTCCCGGACCTCTCCCTCGCCCTCGTGGACGGCACGGTCACCGCACACCTCGCGGCCCTGCGTTCCGGCGAGCTGGACATCGCGCTCGTCCGCGGCACCGTCGCGGCCCGCGACCTGCAGGTCACCCAGGTGTGGCACGAGCCGCTGCAGGTGCTCCTGCCCGCGTCGCACCCGGCCGCCGCCGGCCCCACTTTGCCGATCAGCGCGCTCGCCGACCTCACGCTCCGCCTCCCCGACCCGGCCACCGACCCCGCGCTGCACGACGCCGTGCGGGTGGCCTGCGCCGCCGCGGGCGTCGCCGTGCACACCGGCCGCGAGGTGCGCTCGCTCGAGGACGCGGCCGTCGAGATCGGCATGAGCAGCCAGGACGCCACGGTCGTCTGCGGGTGCACGGACGCCGCGCCGATCCCGGGGGTCACCCTGCGGACGCTGGAGCCGCGCGTGGAGGTGCCGGGCACGTTGCTCACGCCACCCACCGCCCCCGCCTGCCTGGACGCGCTCGTGACCGCGCTCCGGTGATCTCTGCGGTGATCGCTACGGTGGCGCGATGGTGATCACCCGGGACCTGCGGCTGCCGGACGGGCGCGACCTGCGCGTGCACGACACCGGCGACGGGGACACCACGATCGTCTGGCACCACGGCACGCCGCAGACCGGCGCGCTGTACGAGCCGCTGCTCGCGATGGCCCGGGAACGCCGGGTGCGCCTCGTGTCCTACGCCCGCCCGGGATACGGCGGGTCCACGCCGCAGCCGGGCCGCAGCGTGGGGTCCACCGCTGCCGACCTGGTGCAGGTGGCCGAGGCCCTCCTGCTCGACGGCTTCGCCGTGATGGGCAGCTCGAGCGGCGGGTCGCACGCCCTCGCCTGCGCCGCCCTCCTGCCCGAGAGGGTGACCGGCGTGGCGTGCCTCGCCGCGGTGGCCCCCTTCACCGGCGACGAGTCCTGGTTCGCCGGCATGGCCGACGACGCCGCGCTGCGGGCCGCCACGCGGGGGAGGACCGCCCGGATGCGGCACGCCGAGCGCCGCGAGTTCGACCGCGCCACGTTCACCACCGCCGACCACGCGGCGCTGGCGGGCACCTGGGCGGCGCTGGGCGACGACGCGGGCACGGCCGGGCGGGCCGGGCCCGACGGGCAGGTGGACGACGACGTCGCGCTCGTGACCCCGTGGCACGCCGACCTGGCCGTGGTGGAGGCCCCGGTGCTGCTCGTGCAGGGGGAGGGGGACCGGGTGGTGCCCCCGGCGCACGCACTGCAGCTCGCCCACGAGCTCCCGCAGTCGGAGCTGTGGTTCCGGCCCGACGACGGGCACATCTCGGTGCTCGACGCCTGCGCCGGCGCGATGGACTGGCTGCTGCGCGTGGCGGACTCGAGGGCTCCCAGCCCATGATCGGCGAACCGGCGCGTTTCCCGACGGGGTGCGTCGGGTTTCGCGCCGGAACGACGATCATGCTCCCGGGCGGGCGGCCGGTGCCGCGTGCGATCAGCGCGGGCCGCACACCGGGGCTGTCACAGCCGCCGTGAGGTCCTTCTCGGGCGGGTTGGTCGAACCGGGAAGCACGTCCCAGCGCGCACAGCGACAGCCTCTGGGATCGCTCGTCTAGACCTCGACCGGCTGCCCGTCGGCGTCGAGCTGCAGGGGCAGGCCCCACATCGGGAAGAGCGTGTCGACGTCGAGGAACGCCGTGTAGCCCGCGATGAGGCCATCCCTGATGGCGAGCACCTGCAGCGCCCAGGCGTAGTAGCCGTCGCCCTCCGGCTTGGGCCGCCACTGCGCGAAACCTGGCATCCCGTTGGCCGTGACCGGCTTCATCTTCGAGCCCCGGCACGGCGCACCCGGCCCGATCCACCACTTCAGGATCTCCTCGGGGCCCTGCAGCCAGATGTCGAACGGCGGCATGTTGAGGATGGCGTCCTGGTGCAGGAGGCTGACCAGCTCTCCCACGTCGTAGCGCTCGAACGCGTCGGCGTAGCGGGCGAGCAGCTCCTGGTGGTCGGCGTCGAGGTCGCCGTCGAGGGCGGCGTTGTTGGCCGGCTGGGCGAGCGCCTGCTCGGAGAGGGTGGCGCGGGCGCGCTGCAGCGCACTGTTGACCGAGGCGACGGTGGTGCCGAGCAGCTCGGCCACCTCGGACGCCTTCCACTGCAGCACCTCGCGCAGGATCAGCACCGCCCGCTGGCGCGCGGGCAGGTGCTGCAGCGCCGCGACGAACGCCAGCCGCACCGACTCCTTCGCCACGGCGAGCTCGGCCGGGTCGGCCGCCGCGGGCAGCACCCGCGCGTCGGGGATCGGCTCGAGCCAGGAGATCTCGGGCTTCGGCGTGGGCGCCGGGTCGTCGGTGTGGGCGGCGGGGCCGAAGTCCATCGGCGTGGCCCGCCGGTTGCGGCTGTCGAGCATCGTGAGGCAGACGTTCGTGGCGATCTTGTACAGCCACGAGCGCAGCGACGACCGGCCCTCGAACTTGTCGTAGGAGCGCCAGGCCCGCACCATCGTGTCCTGCACGGCGTCCTCGGCGTCGGCGCTCGAGCCGAGCATCCGGTAGCAGTAGGCCGTGAGCTCGACGCGGTGCTGCTCCCACGCACCGGATGGCGCATCGGCGGTGACGGTCATCGGTTCCCCTCTCTCGCGCGACGCAGCCTAGAACGGGCGACCGACAATACCGAGCGGGTGGCGCGAAACCGGCGGGAAAGGTGCGAATTTCAGGCTGCGGTCTCAGGCAGCGGCGCGACCCACGTGCCGGTCCCGCCCGGCGAGCACCCCCGCCACGCCCTGCGCCACGAGCAGCACCGAGAGCACGAGCAGCGGCACCGTCCAGCCCCCGGTCAGGTCGCGCAGCGCACCGACGGCGAACGGACCCGCGGCGGCGAGCACGTACCCGGCGCTCTGCGCCATGCCGGACAGCTGGGCGGCGTGGGCCGCGTCGGGCGCGCGCAACGCGACGAGGGTGAGCGCGAGGCCCAGCGCGGCGCTCTGGGCGAAGCCCAGCAGGACCATGGCCACCACCTCGACGCCGATCGGCACCAGCACCCCCAGCAGCCCGACCGCGGCGATGGCCGTGGTGACGGCCACGACGCCGCGCTGGCGCGGGCCGCGGGTGGCGAGGACCGGAGCGACCATCGCGCCCGCGACACCGGACACCGTGGCGAGCGAGAGCAGCCAGCCGGCCACCACCGGGTCGTACCCGCGCTCGATGAGCATCGCGGGCAGCCAGGCCGTCACCGCGAAGTAGGCCAGCGACTGCAGCCCCATGTAGAGCGTGACCTGCCAGGCCAGCGCGTCGCGCCACAGCCCCCCGACGCGCACCGCCCCCACCCGGGTCGGGCGGCCCGCGCGGCGCACGTGCGGCAGCCAGCACAGCAGGGCGGCCACCGCGAACAGCACCCACGACGCGAGCGCGCCCCGCCACCCGAGCCCCGCGACCTGCGCGATCGGCATCGTGAGGCCCGCGGCGACGGTGCCACCGCAGGCGATCGCCATCGTGTAGAGGCCGGTCATCATCCCGGTGCGGTGCGAGAAGTCGCGCTTGATCAGGCTCGGGAGCAGCACGTTGCACACGGCGATCGCCGCGCCGAGCAGCACCGTGCCCGCGTAGAGCGCCGGGAGCGGGCCGCTGGAGCGCACCAGGAACCCGACGATCAGCAGCACCAGCGCCACCAGCAGCGCCCGCTCGATCCCGAGCCGGCGGGCCAGCGGCGGGGCCACCGGGGCGAGCAGGCCGAAGCACAGCACGGGCAGGGCGCTGAGCACGCCGGCCGCGGTGGCGGACAGCTGCTCGGCAGCCTGGATGTCTGCCAGCAGCGGCGCCACCCCGACGACCCCGGTGCGCAGGTTCGCCGCGGCCAGCACGATCGCCGCGCCCATCCACACCGCCGACGAGGGCGCGAGCCGCGAGGCCCGCGTGGCGGTGGCCTCGACGCTCACGAGCCGCTCCGCTCGCTGCGGGCCATGATCGTGCGGGCGGCCTCGAGGTAACGGTCGGCCGCCGCGCGCGCCGCGTCCGGGTCGCCCGCGACGATCGCCTCGGCGAGCTCCTCGTGGCCGGGGAAGGCGGCGGGGTCGTCGTCGTGCTCGTCGATCTCGCTCACGGTGTGCTGCAGCGCCTCCGAGAGGCCCGCGTACAGGTCGATGAGGACCGGGTTGCCGGTGGCCGCGACCACCGCCCGGTGGAAGGCCACATCGGCCGCGGCGAACGCCGACCGGTCCGTCCCGGCGCAAGCGGCCCGCCGGGCCTCCAGGGCAGCACGGATCGCGACGACATCGGCGTCGGTGCGGTGCAGCGCCGCGGCGGCTGCGGCGTCGCGCTCCAGGCTGGTGCGCACCGCCAGGACGTGCTCCACCCGGGTGCGCCGAGCGCGGCGCAGGATCGCGGCGCCGAGATCGCTGGTGGCGCGCACGTACGTGCCGTCGCCGCGGCGCGGCTCGAGCAGACCGGCGTGCTCCAGGGCGCGCACGGCCTCGCGCACCGTGTTACGCCCGACGCCCAACGCGGCCACCAGCTCCGGCTCGGGCGGGATCTTGGTGCCCACCGCCCACTCGCCGGAGGCGATCAGCGCCTCGAACTGCGCCACCACCTCGTCGTACAGCCTGCCGGGCCGGACCGCCGTCAATCCCACCAAAACAACCTAACATCCCATGTTTCACGGCCGCGTAGCGTGACGCCGTGGCGATCATCCACCGAGCGTCCATCACGCCGACGAAGGCCGAGCTCATCGCGGCCTGGCTGCCCACGCGGGCCTGGTCGGGCGGCGCGGGCACCGTCGACCTGCTGGGCGCGTACCGCTTCGACGACCCGGCGGGGGAGGTGGGCATCGAGGCCCACCTGGCCCGCACCGAGCGGGGAGACGTCCTCCACATCCCGCTGACCTACCGGGCAGCCCCGCTCGACGGCGCCGACCGCCACCTCGTCGGCACCATGGTGCACAGCCACCTCGGCCGCCGCTGGGTGTACGACGGCTGCGCCGACCCGGTGTGCGTGGCGGCGCTCGTCACGGCCATCCGCACCGGTGGCCGCGAGGCCGAGGAGTGGGTCCACGCCGACGGTGCACCGGTGCGGCGCGAGTCCACGGCGTACGTGACCGGCTCGGGCGCTCCGGGCGCCGAGGTGCCCGACGTCGGCGTCGTGGCACCGATCGACGGCCCGGCGGCCACGGACGTCGGCGACCTCGTCGTGCTGCGCGTCATCGGGAAGGGTTCGGGCGCGGTCGACGGCGAGACGCTCACCGGCACGTGGGTGGGGCAGGACGAACCGGTGATCCTCGCGCACCTGGGTGGGGGCGCCGGACAGCGAGAGCGGTAACGGACACCTCTCGACGGACCCGAGTGGGGTTCGGCGCGCCGCACACACGGGGTGGAGTGGGCACACAGCGCCTGCGATGTGTGCTGTCCCGACTCGATGTGTGCGGTGCCCTTCCGACCTCAGGCCTTGCGGCGACGTGCGGAGGCGTGGTCGAACCCCGCGGCCTCAGTACCCCTGACCGGGGCGGACTGCCGCTGCAGCCGCGGGAGCAGGCGGGCGACGTCCTCCAGCAGGAGGTCGACCATCTCGCGGCCGGTGCCGTTGCGCACCACCACGCGCAAAGCGGCGAGGTCCTCGAGGCCAGGACCTCATCCCTGGCGGGCGAGGTGCACGTCCCGTCATCGCGCGACCGTGCAGCCACCGTTCACCGGCATTCGTCGGCGCGGCGGAGGTGTCCGAGATGTCCCACGTCCAGGGCCGAGAAGCGGCGGCCGGCGAGGCTCGGCCGACGCTGACCGTCGACGAGCGCGCCGAGCTCGAACGGCTGCGGCAGGAGAACCAAGCGTTGCGTGCGCGGCCGACGCCGCCCACGCGGCGGCGGGTCAGGTGGCGGTCGGTGGTGGCCGCCGTGCTGCTCGTCCTCGGTTGCGCGCTGGCGCCGGTGGCGCTCGTCGCGGTGTGGACCCGCAGCCAGCTCTCCGACACCGAGCGTTTCGTGGCGACCGTCGAACCGCTCGCCCATGACCCCGAGGTGCAGCAGGCCGTGACGAACCGCGTGACGGCGACGATCTTCGAGCACGTCGACGTGCAGAGCCTGGCGAACGAGGCGATCACCGCGCTCGGGGCGCAGGGCCTGCCGCCGCCACTGGTCGACCGGCTGCACGGCTTCGCCCCGACGATCTCGGCTGCGACCACGAACTTCGTCCGGGACAAGGTCGGTGAGCTGGTGGCGAGCCCGCAGTTCGCGGCGGCGTGGGACCAGGCCGTCCGGGTGGCCCACCAGCGGGCCGTGACCGTGCTGTCGGGCGAGGGGCAGGCCGTCGTTCGGGGCGACACGGTGTACCTGGACCTCGGTCCGATCATCGACGTGGCCAAGCAGCGGCTGAGCGCCGAGGGCCTGACCGTCGTCGACCGGATCCCCGAGGTGCACCCGACGATCCCGCTCTTCCCGGCCGACAACCTGGTGCGCGCGCAGACGGCCTACGCCGCACTGGGCACCTTCGCCACCGTGCTGCCGTGGATCGTCCTGCTGCTCCTCGCGGTCGGCGTGTACCTCGCGAAGGCGCGGATGCGGGCGGTGGTCGCGGCCGGGCTGGGCGTCGCGCTGGCGCTGCTGGTGTTGGCCGCAGGGCTCCTCGTAGCGCGCAGCCTGTTCGTGGGCGCCGTCCCCCCGGCCGGTGCGCCGGCCGCCGCATCCGCATTCGACATCATCGTGAGCTCCCTGCGCACCGCCGGGCGGTCGCTGCTCGTTCTCGCGCTGGTCGTGGCGCTGCTCGCGTTCCTGGCCGGCTCGTCGCCGACCGCGGTCGGCATCCGCCGGTGGGCCACCGGACTGTTGCACCGGATCCGGCTCGGCTCGTCGTCCGGCCCGGTCGGACCCTGGGTGGGCGCGCACCTGCGAGGCCTGCGCATCGCGGCGGTCGCTCTGGCCGCGCTGTGGTTCGTGCTCCTCGACCATCCGACGGGGGTCACGATCGTGATCATCGCCGCGGTGTTGCTCGTCGTTCTCGGGCTGATCGAGGTCTTGGGCCGTGCGGGCGCGGCGGGGGAGCCCGTCACCGGAGTCGACGCGAACGGGTGACCGCTGTCGAGGAGTGCCATCCGGCGCCACTCGGGGAGGGGCCGATCGATCGAGTCGCTACAGCTCGTCGTCCCAGTCGTCGTCCGTGTCGACCGGCGGGAACACCTGCTGGTCGCCGATGCTGATGTCCAGCGGCACCTGGTCGTCGATCAGCCGGGAGTCGGGGATCCCGTCGATGTCGACCCGGACGTGGAACCGGCCGTCATCGTCCCACCACGCCGACACGACACCCCCGCCGGTCTCGATCCTGGGTATCCGTCCCATCGCGCTCAACCCCGCTCCGCTCACCGCTCCAGCTCCTCGCTCCGCCGCCCATCGGGTTCGACGAGCATCGGGAGGCGATGCGCGGCGGTCGTCATGCGCGATGGGTGAATGCCGTCACTCGTCGCGGCCGTCCTGGTCGTCGGGCGACGACGCGAACAGGAGCAGATGCAGCTCACTCCCGTTCAACTGTCATAACTTCGATTATCGGCTCAACGAGGCGTTATGCGTCCTGCGCGGTCAGGCAGTCAGTTCGTGCCGCGCGCCCACACACCGACTCTGGTGCTCGCACACCGACTGCAACCGGTGTGTCAGCAACACAACCGGTGTGCGAACCCCGGACACCCGTGATCTGCGAACCTCAGCAGCCTCTGGGAACCGACATCGCGAGCACCCGGCGCCACCAGGCGGCGACGCCCTCCAGTCGTCCAGTCGTCCCGGCAGGTCCGGAACTGTCATAACGTCTTCCTCACAGGTCGAGCACGAGCCGCTCGGAGCTGGCCCGGGACACGCACGGCAGGATCCGGTCCCCCGCCGCGCGCTCCTCGTCGGTGAGCACGGAGTCGCGGTGGTCCGGGGTGCCTGCGAGGACGGCGAGCTCACAGGTGCCGCAGGTGCCTTCCTCGCAGGAGGTGAGGATGTCCGCCCCCGCCTCCACGAGCACGTCGACGATCGACCGGCCGGCGGGCACCACCAGCTCCTCGCCACTCGCGGCGAGCGCCACGACGAACGCGGTGTCGACGGCGTCGGCGATCTCCCTGGGGCTGAACCGCTCCGTGCGAAGTGCCAGTCCGCGGGCCGCGCACGCGACCTCCGCGGCGGCGATGAGCGGCTCGGGCCCGCAGCAGTAGATGGCCGTTTCGGGCGGTGCCGGGTCGAGCGCGGCGGAGAGGTCGATCAGGCCGTACTCGTCCTGGGGAACCAGGTTGACACAGTCCCCGCCGAGGTCGTCGACGTCGGTGAGCTCGGCGAGGTAGGCCATCGACGCGCGGGTGCGGCCGCCGTAGTGCAGCGTCCACGCCGCGCCGGAGGCCGCCACCCGGCGGACCATCGGCAACAGCGGGGTGATCCCGATGCCGCCTGCGAGGAACACGTAGCTCCCGGCGGGCTCGAGTGGGAAGTGGTTGCGCGGCCCGCGCAGCGCGATCTCCTCTCCCACCTCCAGGCGGTCGTGCAGCCACGCCGAACCGCCGCGGCCGTCGGCCTGCCGCAGCACCGCGATCCGGTAGGTGGTGCGGTCGGCCGGGTCGCCGCACAGCGAGTACTGGCGCACCATCCCGCTCCCCAGCACGACGTCGACGTGTGCCCCGGGCTCCCACGCGGGCAGCTCGCCCCCGGCGACCGGGTGCAGAGCGAACTCGACCACGTCCTCGGCGGGCGCCGAGCGCCGGCCGACGACGGCGCGCACCTCGGTGCCGGTCACGGGGCACGCTCGGGGGTGAACGCCACCGGCAGGGAGTGGTGGGTCATCAGCGAGCCGCCGACGAGGCCGCTCTCGACCGGGTCGCCGGCCGGCCGCAGGTCCGGAAGGCGGTCGAGGAGCCGGCCCAGCGCGATCCGCAGCTCGGCGCGGGCGAGGTGCTGGCCCTGGCAGACGTGCGTCCCGGCGCCGAAGGCGACGTGCCGGTTGCGGGTGCGGCCGCGGTCGAACGCCTCCGGGGCGGGGAACTCCCGCGGGTCGCGGTTGGCCGCGGCGAGGTCGAGCAGCACGCGTCCGCCCTCGGGGAGGTCCCGGTCGCCGACCCGCACGGGGCAACGCAGGGTCCGGGCGAACAGCTGCAGCGGGGTGGTGAGCCGCAGGCTCTCCTCGATCACCCGGGCCAGGCCGCGCCGGTCGGCGCGCAGCTCGTCCTGCAGGCCGGGCTCGGTGAGGACGTGCCGGATGAGCCCGCCCAGCGCGGACCCGGTGGAGTGGTGACCGCCCACGATGTAGGCGAGCAGCAGACCGGTGGCACCGGCCTCGTCGATCACCTTGCCCTGCACGACGCCGGTCGCCATCTCGGTGAGGAGGTCCGCGCGCGGGCGCTCCTGCCGGTCGGCCAGCCAGCGCTGGGTGGTGGTGTGGAACTCGGCGTACCGCGCGGGGAACTCGACGGAACCCATCGCGGCGTAGAGCGCGGCCGCGATCCCGCGCGCCCGGACGGCTTCGTACTGGTCGAGCCCGATCATCCGCCCGATCACGATCGCGGGCAGCGGTTCGGCCAGCTGACCGACGAGGTCTGCCTCGCCCGCGCAGGCGAACTCGTCGATCAGCAGGTCGACGACCTCGGTGATCACCGGCTCGAACGCCTTCACCGCGCGCGGCGTCAGCGGACCGTCGAGCACGCGGCGCCACTCCGCGTGCTCCGGATCGTCGAACTCCAGCGCCGGGACGGGTGGGAGCGTATTGGAGGGGATCTTCACGCCGTCGGCGGAGGAGAAGGACGCCGGGTCGGTCAGCGCGCCTCGGACGTCCGCGTAGCGGGTGAGGTAGTCGAACCCGCCGTGCCGGTCGCTGTGGACGATCGGGCAGGCCTCGCGCATCTCGGCGTGGGCCCGGCGGACCTCGGCGGCGGAGAGGGTGCCGTCGAGGTGGTCGAAGGCCTGGTCGGTGGTGGTCACGGGCGACTCCTTCGTCTGCGCTCGCGGGTCCACCCAGCGTCACGCCCGCCGCGTGGGGGATCTATCCACCTCGCGCAGCGCTGTCCGCGGCGCGCGACGCGCGCAGGGTGGTGGAGGGGCTGGTGCCGTAGCGGCGCCGGTAGTCGCGGGCGAACCGGCCCAAGTGGGGGAACCCGCACGCCAGGGCCACGTCGGCCACGGTGCCCGCGGCGTCCGCGGCGTCCGGGGCGGACAGGGCCCGGTGGGCACGCTCGAGCCGCAGGTCGCGCTGGTAGCCCGTGAGGGAGGTGCCGAACCGGCTGCGGAAGCCCTCCTGCAGCGTGCGCAGCGAGACCCCCGCGTGCCGGGCGAGCTCCTCGGGCCGCAGCGGCGGCACGGGATCGTCGGCCAGCGCGTCCGCGGCGACGCCGGCCGCCCGGTAGCCGCGGGCGCCGCCGCCGCGCACCATCGCCTCCGCGCGGTCGTGCGGCTGGGCCAGCAGCAGCGCCGTGACCAGCATCCGTTCGAGTTCGAACCCGGTGCCGGCGGGCAGGAACCCGCTGTCGAAGCGGTCCACCGCCGACACCGCCAGGCGCAGGGCGGCGATCCAGGCCGCGTCGTCCGGCGCGGTCAGCGCGAAGACCGGTCCGGGCGCGGGTTCGGCGCCGAGCCGGGTCCAGGCCCGTTCGACGACCGTGCGGGGCAGCTTCGCCGCCACCTGCGCCGTGCCGGGTGCGAAACGCAGCCGCAGCCGCTCCCCCGGCGAGATCACGCAGGCTCGCCCCGCCCGGACCCGCGCGGTGCCCGCCGCCTCGACGTCCATGCCGCCGCTGAGGACGAGCAGCAGCGTGTAGTACTCCATCGGGACGCGGGCGGTGACGTCGGCCGCGCCGTCGTAGAGCGCGGAGAGCAGCGTGGAATCGCCGATCCCGACGGCGTGCAGCCGGGAGCCGAACTCGTGGGGCCGGCCGGCCCGCAGGCGGTGGGCCGACATCACTTGCCCGGCCGCCTCCTGCGCCTCGTCGAGCGCGGTGGTCTGCAGGCGGACGTGCCGGCGCAACGGCAGCACCGTCATCGCGGTTCGGGGCCCAGCCCCTCGGCGAGTTCGCGCAGCCGGCGGCGGTCGATCTTGCCGACCTGGCTGACCCGCGGCATCTCCGCCAGCACGACGAGCCGTTCCGGCCACTTGTACTTGGCGACCTCGAGCCGTTCGAGGTGCACGCGGACAGCGGCGAGGTCCAGCGGCGCACCGTCCCTGGTGACGACGAACGCGCAGGCCCGCTCGCCCAGCCGCGGGTCCGGCATCGCGACGAGCGCCGCGTCCGCGACGACGGGGTGGGACGCCAGGAGCAGCTCCACCTCCTCGGTGTTGATCTTCTCGCCGCCTCGGCTGATCATGTGCTTGATCCGGCCCTCGACGGTGTAGCAGCGGGCACCGCCGATGACGCGCTCCGCCATCAGGTCGCCCGTCCGGTAGAACCCGTCGGCGGTGAAGGCGCGGCGGTTGTGCTCGGCGGCGTCGTAGTAGCCGCGCAGGGTGTAGGGGCCGCGGGTGCACAGCTCCCCCACCTCCCCCGGTGCGACCTCTTCCTCGGTGCCGGGCTCGTAGAGGCGGATCTCGTCGGCGTCCGAGATCGGCACCCCGACGCTCCCGGCGCGGGCGTCGAGGGGGTGGTCGAGCGGGGTGGTCAGGCACAGGCCCTCACTCATCCCGAAGATCTGGCCCGCCCAGACCCCACGCGACTCCAGCACGTCGACGTGGCGCCGTGGCACCTTCTTCCCGCTGAACAGCACCCGCCGCAGCGTCGGCGCGGCGGCGAGCCCGTCGTCGAGCGCGACGTCGTAGGCGAAGGGGCCGAGCAGGATGTCGGTCGCGCCGTGGCGCGCGACGAGCTCGATCGCGGCGTTCGCGTCCGGCGTGCCGAGGACGAGGGTGGCGCCGACGCTGTGCGGGCCCTGCAGGCCGATGATCACGCCCGCGTTGTGCACGATCGGCATCAGGAACGCGATGCGGTCACCCGGGCCCCAGCCCATGGCGCGGGCCAGGCTCACGCCGTAGAGCCAGTACGGCGCCTGCAGGCACGGGATCACCTTGGGCACGCCCGTGGTGCCGCCGGAGAGCTGGAACGCCACCGGTGACTGCATCTCGAGGCCGGCCTGGACGCCCTCGACGAGGCGGCGGGCCTCGGCGGGGTCGATGTCGTCGCCGAGCCGGTCGAGCTCGACGGCCCGGGGGTCGGTGGCGGGCCCGTCCGAAACCAGGACGGTGCGCTGCGTGCCCTCCGCCTGCTCGAAGGCGAAGGCGACCAGGTCGAAGCGGGGGTCGGCGGCCGCGACGAGGTGCGCGACCGGGTTCGTCTGCCGGGCGATCTCGGAGATCTCGTGGCCGCGGTGCAGCGGGAGCGTGCACACCGGGACGAGGCCGGCCTTGAGCAGCGCGTACCAGGCCACCACGGTGTGGAGGGTGTTGTGCACCTGCAGCAGCACTGCGCCGCCCGGCGCGAGGTCGAGCCGGTTGAGGCCCGCGGCGCGCAGGTCGGTGACGCGGTCCAGCTCGGCGAACGTGAGGCGGTCGGAGCCGCAGACCACGGCGTCGCGGTGCGGGTGGCGCTGTGCGATCGCGTGCAGGTGCTGGGCGATCGTCACGGGTTCCCACAGGCCCTCGCGGACGTACCGGGCCTCGACCTCGGGTGGATAGCGGACGACCTTCGTGTCGGAAGCGAGCGTCATCGCACGTCTCTCTCGTCGGGGGGTCAGCGCAGGTCGCGCTCGTAGCCGAGCACCACGTCGCGGTTGTGTCTGCGGAACTCCCGGTAGGAGACGCGGCCGGTGCGCATGAGGTACTCGATGGCGAACTTCGTGGGGTGGGTGATCGTGCGGCCGGGCAGGCCCTCGTACCAGTCGATGCTGCGCTTGGCCGCGGCCTGGAAGGCGTCCGCGACGGGCTTGCGGGTGCGTTCGAACTCCTTGAGCCCGACCTCGACGTCCCAGCCCGAGCCCGCCAGCGCCTCGGTCAGGTACACCGCGTCCCGCATGGCGAACCGGGTGCCGGAGCCGATGGAGGGGTGGACGGTGTGCAGCGCGTCGCCGATGAGGACGAGGTTGCGGTGGGTCCAGTGCGCGCACCTCAGGAACGTGGTGCGGAACCACGGCGAGTGGTTGCTCCTCAGCGGGGCACCGTCGAGGTCCTCCGCGAACAGCTCCTCGCACAGCGCGCGGGACTCGTCCTCGGTCATGCCGGCGAACCCGAGCCGGTCGAACGTCTCCTGGCCGACCTCGACGGTGAAGTTGCTCATCGCGTCGGAGAACTGCGAGGCGTGGCTCATCAGCAGGCCGTGGTCGCTGTTGCGCAGGATGATCGAGGGTGGGAACGGCTTCGGGGTGCCGTACCAGGCCAGCCAGTTGGTTCCCGGCTCCTCGTGGGGGGCGAGGTGCTCGGCGAAGCGCTTGCGGGTGCGGCTGTTCACCCCGTCGGCGCCGACCACCAGGTCCCACTCGTCCAGCTCTTCCTCGGTCGGCTCGGCGGCGGTGGCGTGCTCGACGTCCACGCCGGCCTCCCGGGCGATCCGCTCGAGCGAGGCCAGCAGGGACCACCGGGCGTTCAGGTGGCTGCGCCCGACGTTCACCGGCACGCCGGTGCCGTCGAGGCCCAGCACCATCTGTTCGTGGCTCATCCCCGCGGTGAGGGCGTCGACGACGTCGGGCGCGGCGGGGCGCAGCGCGGCGGCGGCGCTCTCGCTGAACGCCACCCCCCAGCCGTAGGTCACGCCCGGCGGGTTCTGCTCCCGGACGTGCACCGTGGCGGACGGCACGGCCCGCTGCGCGAGCAGGGAGAAGAACAGGCCGGCCGGTCCCCCGCCGACCACCAGGATCCGCATGCTCACCGTCCGCCTCCCCGCCAGAGCGCGGCCTGTCGCGCCACGCGCTCGCCGAGCGCGGCAGCGGTGCGCAGATCGCTGTCCTGCATGCCTTCCAGCCCCTGGTCGGAGTTGGACTGGGCCATCGCACCCGCGTACGCGCCGAGGCGGTTGAGCGCCGCGTCGGAACCGGTGCTGCGCCCGTTGCCGTCCAGCAGCCCGAGGCCGATCCAGGCCATCCCGTGCTGCATCGCGAACAACCAGAGCTGGGTCAGGGTGTTGAGCTTGTCGCCGGAGTGGCCGCTGGAGTTGGTGAAACCCGCGGCGATCTTGCCCTTCCAGCCCTGCTCCAGCCAGATCGTGGAGCTGGCCTCCATGAACGTCTTGAACACGGCCGACCCGCTACCCATGTACGTCGGCGTGCCGAAGATCAGCGCGTCGCAGTGGTCGAGTTGCCGGGGGTCGCCCGCGACCTCCTCGGCGAAGCGGAGGGCGACGTCGGCGCCGGGGACCGAGGCCGCGCCCTCCCCCACGGCCCGCGCCTGGGCCGCGGTGTGGCCGAAGCCGCTGTCGTAGACGATGGCGATGGTGGTCATGCGGGTCACCTCGTTCCGTGTGGTGGCGCGGTGTCGAACCGGTCGGCGATCCACGGGGCGACGTGCGCCGAGGCGGCGGCGTACCCGGTCGGCTCGCCCGCGGCCACGGGCTGGCCGAAGTGCTGGCCGCGCACGACGTGCCGGGTGGTGTCGGTGGTGGCGAGCGCGGCGGCCATCCGCTCGCCTGCCTGGGGCCGCGCGGCCTGGTCCCCGCTGAACTCGAGGTACAGGGTCGGGACGTGCACACCCGCCGCGCAGCGCACGAAGTCGGCGTTGGTGTGGTTCGCCGACCAGGTCGACAGCCACGAGTCCGGCGTGGTCAGCCTGCCGAAGCCGACCAGCCCGTAGTTGATCAGGTCGGGGCGGTGGCCGAACAGCGATCCGTAGTGCCGGTCGTTCGGGTCGATCGACGGGTCGACGTAGGCCGGATCGGCGTCGGTCCGGTACGTCGTGATGATCCGCGGGGCGAGCGCCGCGCGGCGGTCTGCCGGGTCGTGGCTGCGGCTGAACCGGGCCCTGGCCCGCGCGGCGTCCGCAGCCAGCTCGATCGCCCGCGCGTCGATGCGGGCGATCCGCTCGGCCTGCGCCGCCCGGTAGGTCGCGAGGAAGTCCGCGGAGTACCGGCTGGGCTCGGGCGGCGGCGCGAACCCGTTGCGCGCCGCGTACATGTCGAGGTCGGGGTCCACCGACATCGGGTCCAGCTCGTCGGTGACCGACGGGTCGATGCACTGCCGCAGCACCTGCCCCTGCCCCGGGTGCGGGGCCAGGAAGATCGCGCCGTCCGGGAGCGGCATCCGGGTGCCGGGCAGCGGCACCGGGCGGCCGGCCGGGGTGACGTCGATCCGGGTCTCCGGTTCGAGGGCGGCCTGTTCGATGTAGAACGCCGCCAGGGTGCCGCCGCCGGAGTGGCCGAAGACCAGTACGGAGGCGAACCCGCGCTCCCGCAGGAACACGTGGCCCGCCGCGGCGTCGAGCAACGCCTGCTCGTGGACGAGCGCGATGTCGTTGTTCGGAGATCGGGCGCCCTGCGTCCACACCGACACCCCGGCCGCCAGGAACAGCGGGATCATCGGGTGGTGGGTCATCGACTGCCGCGGGTGCATGACCGTGACCACGGTGTTGGCCCCGTCGAGGGCGTGCAGCACACCCTCGACCTTCGCGCCGTCCGCGGTGGTGAGCTGGTGGGTGCTGGTGGTGGCACCAGCGGGAACGGCGGCGGTGTCGACGTCGCGTCCCGCCCCCAGCCGGTCCACGGCGATCGGGCTCACGGCCGGTCCCCCGGGGTCGGCTCGACCACGAGCTCGGCCTTGTCCCAGCGCACGACCCGGCCGCCCTCGACCGCCGCCACCGAGCTGTACCAGACCGCGTTGCGGCACCCGGTGGCCCCGCGCTCGATCCGGATCTCGTCGGCGGCCTCGACCTCGAGGTACGGGCCGCGGCGGCGCACCGTGGTGTCGGGGTCCTTGCTCGCCACCTCGGCGAGCGGGCGGAAGTCCTCGACGTCGAGGACGTAGAGGGTGGTCACGCGAACGTCACCAGCTCGGCCTCGCCCGCGTACCGCTCCGCGATCAGCGCCGCCTTGCGGGCGAAGAACTTCTCCAGCGTCGGGTCCTCCTCCCCCGCCACGGCCATCAGCGCCTCGACGCTGACGTTGGCGTCGATGTCGTCCTCGGGCGTGATCGCCCGCAGCGGGCGGGTGATCTCCATCAGGTAGCCGTTGGGGTCGGTGACGTAGATCGACTCGACGGTCTCGTGGCGCACCTGCAGCTCACAGGGCCAGTCGCTGGCATCGAGCCGGCGCCGGTACTCCAGCAGGTGCTCCTCGGAGTCGACGTGGATCGCGAGGTGGCGGGCCCGGTGGAGCAGCTCCGGGATCGCGGTGTCCCGGTAGGGCTCGACGCCGAAGTAGTAGAAGAACGCGAGCCGATCACCGTTGCCGATGTCGAAGAAGAAGTGGATGAAGTCGGGGTGGTCGCCGGGCCCCCAGCCGAGCGCGCAGGTCGCGTGGACCACCGGGAACCCCAGCACGTCGCGGTAGAAGGTGATCGTGGCGCGCGGGTCGAACGTCGGGTACGCGGCGTGGTCGACCCCGCGGACCGTGTGCGCGAGCGGGTCCCGCTCCGGGGATGGCTGGGCGGACATCGGGCTGCTCCTCCTCGTGACGAACCGTGCCGGAACCGTATGCCGGTTCTGGCGCACTCGTCAAGTTTCTGACGGAGCAGTATCGGTTGGGGCGGTATCGCCTACGTCGCGTCCGCCTCGCCCCGCAGGAGCCGGACCAGGTAGTCGAGGTCCTGCTGCAACAGCGCGGCCGCGCCGAGCGGGGTGGGCGCGTCCGGGGTCCGCCCCTCGGGCCGGGCCACCATGGCGAGGGCGTTCTCCGCGATCTGGTCGGCCACCGGCTCGGCCGGGTGTGCGGGCGAAGGGTGGAACCACCACGCCACCCAGTTGCACATGCCGATCACCGACAGCGCGGTGACCCGGGTGTCGACCGGCCGGAACAGCCCGGCGGTGACCCCGTCGTCGAGCACGGCCGTGATTTCGGCCAGGACGGCGCGGCGGGCGTCCAGGTGACGTTCGGCGATCTCCGCGGGGAGCGACTGCTCGCTGCGGTCCAACGTGCGGAACCGGGCGGGATGTGCGGCGCGCTGCAGCACGAGGATCCGCACGAGCGTGCGCAGCTTCTCGGCGGGGTCCAGGTCGGTGCGCTCGCGCACCGCGCGCAACGTGGCCGCCGCCTCCTGGCTCGTCGCTTCGACCATGGCGACGAGCAGCTCCTCCTTGCTGCGGACGTAGTTGTAGAGATTGGGCCTGCTCAGCCCGACCGCGTCCGCCACGTCCTGCAGGGTGGTCCCGTCGTAGCCGCGCTCCGCGAACAGCTCCATCGCCTGCTCGAGGATCTCGCTCATCACCAGCTTGCGGCGCGGCCTGCCGTCTCGCCGGGCCGCCTTGGCCTGCTCCGTCACCCGGCCACCGTAGACAGCCGGGCGTTGCGCGTCCGGCGGCGTGCCGCGGACCGTCTTTGCGGAAACAGCAAGACTATGTGCGCAGGGTGCAACGCCACCATAGCGTCGCAGACATGACCCAGTCTCCCACTCCCGAGTTCGACGACCTCCCCACGTCGGCGCCGGATGCCCCGATCGACGCCGTGGTGATCGGCGGCGGGGCGGCCGGCCTGAACGGGGCCCTGATGCTCGCCCGCTCCCGCCGTTCGGTCGTGGTGGTCGACGCCGGCACCCCGCGCAACGCGCCCGCCGAGGGGGTGCACGGCCTGCTCGGCGCCGACGGCGTGCCGCCCGCGGAGCTGCTGCGCACCGGCCGGGCCGAGGTGCGCCGCTACGGCGGCCGCGTCGTGGCGGGCGTCGTCGCCTCCGCCGCGCCGGCCCCGGCGGTGGACGGCGACCTGCGCTTCACCGTCACGCTGGCCGACGGGCGCACCCTGCACGCGCGGCGGCTGCTGGTCGCCACCGGCCTGCGCGACGAGCTGCCCGACGTGCCCGGCCTGGCCGAGCACTGGGGCCACGCGGTGGTGCACTGCCCGTACTGCCACGGCTGGGAGGTGCGCGACGAGCCGATCGGGGTGCTGGCGACGGGTGCCGCGTCGGTGCACCACGCGCTGCTGTTCCGGCAGCTGACCGACGACCTGGTCTACTTCACGCGCGACACCGAGCTCGACGCGGACACCCGCGCCCGGTTCGCCGCCCGCGGCATCCGCGTGGTGGACACCCCGGTGGCGGCGATCGTGTCGGCCGGCGAGGCGATCACCGGGGTCAGGCTGGCCGACGGCGAGGTGGTGCCGCGCCGGATCGTCGCAGTGGCCACCACCGTGGTGGCCCGGACCGACGGTCTCGACGGCCTGGGGCTGCCACTGGAGGACCTGCCGAACGGGATGGGCCGCCACGTCGCGACGGGCCCCGCGGGCGCCACCACCGTGCCCGGGGTGTGGGTGGCGGGCAACGTCGCCGATCCGACGGCGCAGGTCGGCGCGTCGGCGGCCGCGGGGGCGCTGGCGGGGGCGCGCATCAATGCCGACCTCGTCACCGCCGACGCCGACGCCGCCCTCGCCGCCCGGCGGGACACCGCCCTGGTGTCGTGAGCGAGCCGCTCAGCCGGGCGTGGGCGGCTGGTCGACGAGCTGGGCGTGGTAGAGCTGCTCGCCGAGGCGGTCGATCAGCTCGAGGTTGGTCTCGAGGTAGTCGATGTGGTGCTCCTCGTCGGCGAGGATCTCCTCGAACAGCCGGGCCGTGGTGATGTCGCCCTTCTCCCGGCACAGCTGGATGCCGGGCTTCAGCCGGTCGACGACCTCGAGCTCGATGGCGAGGTCGGACTGGAGCTGCTCGCGGACGGTCTGGCCGATGCGCAGCGAGAACAACCGCTGGTAGTTCGGCAGGCCTTCGAGGAACAGGATGCGGTCGGTGATCAGCTCCGCGTGCCGCATCTCGTCCATCGACTCGTTGCGGGTGTACGCGGCGAGCTTGGTCAGACCCCAGTTCTGCTGCATCTTGGCGTGCAGGAAGTACTGGTTGATCGCCGTGAGCTCGCTCGTGAGTTGCTCGTTGAGCAGTGCGATGATCTCGTCGTCGCCACGCATCGGAGTCCTCGCTTCGTCGGCGTGAATGGGCCAGCGGAATGCTGCAGCGAGGCTAGCCGCACGGGTTGCCGAGCGCAGGACTCAGGATCACCTTTTCGCAGGTCAGGCGAACCTCAAGCGATGCGAGGCGGGCCTTGGCCTATGCCGACCGGGACAGTGCTGCGACGTCCGGCTGAGCGTGCGCGGCGGCGAGGAAGACGTCGATGTGGTCGTGGCACGAACCGCATCCCGTGCCCGCTCCGCACGCGTCGCCGACCTCGTCGACGGTGCGTGCTCCGCGCGCGATGCAGGACTTGATCTCGCCGTCCGGCACCGCGTAGCAGATGCACACGTACACAGGCACTCCTTCACATAAGCAAGGCTTGCCTATCGTCACATCCGCTCGGCGGTGGACGCAAGAACTAGCCTGACCCGGTGCCCCTCGACGAGTACCGCCGCAAGCGCGACGCGCGGCGCACGCCGGAGCCGGTGCCCGTGGCCGATCCGGTGGCGGAGGGGCCAGGCCACCGGTTCGTCATCCAGGAGCACCACGCGCGGCGGCTGCACTGGGACGTGCGGCTGGAGCGCGACGGCGTGCTGGCGTCGTGGGCGGTGCCGAAGGGCCTGCCGACCGACCCCGACACGGTCCGGCTGGCCGTGCGCACCGAGGACCATCCCATCGAGTACCTGGACTTCTCGGGCGAGATCCCGGCAGGCGAGTACGGCGGCGGCCGGATGACGATCTGGGACACGGGCACGTACGAGACCGAGAAGTGGAACCCCCGCGAAGTGATCGTCCGGCTGCGGGGCGAGCGCGCGAACGGCCGGTTCGTGTTCATCCGCACCGACCGGGAGCGGGGGAAGGACAACTGGCTGCTGCGCCGCTCCGACCGCGACGGCGCCCGGGCACCCCTCCCCCACGACGCGCGCCCGATGCTCGCCACCCCCGGGGAGCTCCCGGAGGGGGACGGGTGGTGGCTGCAGGTCGGGTTCGGCGGGCGCCGGGTGACCGTGCGGGTGGACGGGGGCCGGGCCACGGTCACCGACGCCGACGGTGCCGAGGTCGCCGCGCCGAGCCTGCGCGAGCTGGGGCCCTCGCTGGGCTCCACCCAGGTGATGCTGGACGCCGAGCTGGTGGGCGGCGCGGAGGGCGCCTACCTGTGGATCGGCGACCTGCTGCACGTCGACGGGCGCGACACGTGCCCGCTGCCGCTGCGGGAGCGCCGGGCGTTGCTGGAGGAGCTGCCCCTGGAGGGGCCCCGGTGGCGGCTCGCGCCGGTGTTCCCCGGGGCCGGACGGGAGGTGCTGGAGGCGGCCGCGCAGCAGAAGCTGCCCTTCGTGGTGGCGAAGGACCCGGACTCCCCCTACGAACCGGGCACCACGAGCTCGCGATGGGTGCAGGTCCCGACGGGGATCGACACACCGGAGCCCGAGCCGCAGCGCCCGGGCCGCCGGTCCGCGGGGTTCGGCCGGGCCACGCTGACCAACCCGCGCAAGGTCATCTACCCGCTCACGGGCACCACGAAGGCCGACGTGCTCGCCCACTACCTCGCGGTGGCCGAGGTGATGCTGCCGCACCTGCGCGATCGCCCCGTCACGCTCGTGCGGTGGCCGGACGGGGTGGAGCGCGGGTCGTTCTTCGAGAAGGACGTCTCCCGCCACGCCCCGCGCTGGTTGCGCACCGCGCGCGTGGGCACGCCCGGCGGGCGGTCGGAGACCGCGGACTTCCCGCTGATCGACGATGCCGAGGGGCTGGCGTGGGCCGCGAACCTGGCCGCGTTGGAGCTGCACGTGCCGCAGTGGCGGGTGGGCCCGGACGGCGAGCGGCAGCTGCCGGACCTGGTGGTGTTCGATCTCGACCCGGGCGAGGGCACCACGGTGGTCGACTGTGCCCGGGTGGCGGTGCGGATCGCCGACCGCCTCGCCGCCGACGACCTGGTGGCCTACCCCCGCACCAGCGGCGGGAAGGGGATGCAGCTCTACCTGCCGGTGACCGTGACGCGGGCGGAGGAGACCTCGGAGTTCGCGAAGGCGCTGGCCGAGGAGCTCGCCCGGGAGACGCCGCAGACGGTCACCGCGGTGATGGCCAAGGCGCGGCGGCGCGGCAAGGTGTTCGTCGACTGGAGCCAGAACAACCCCTACAAGACCACGATCGCGAGCTACTCGCTGCGCGGCCGGGCACGGCCCACCGTCGCCACCCCGGTGACGTGGGACGAGGTGCGGGCCTGCCGCCGTCCGGACGACCTCGTGTTCACGGCCGCGGACCTGCCGGCGCGCATCGCCGAGCACGGCGACCTGCTCGCCCCGTTGTTGTTCACCGGGCGGCAACACCTACCCGCTCGCGCCTGATCCCGCGCGGCTGCAAGGCTTCGGCCGTGCCCCGGCACCCCTACCTCGACGGCCCCTACCCGCGCGCCTACGCCCACCGCGGCTGGCACATCGGGGACCTCCGCGGCTTCGAGAACACCCTCGCGGCGTTCCGCCGGGCGGTCGCGGAGGGCTTCGGCTACCTGGAGCTGGACGTGCACGCGAGCGCCGACGGCGTGCCGGTCGTCCACCACGACGCCACCCTCGACCGCACCACCGACGGACGGGGGCCGATCCGGGCGCTGCGCGCCGCGGAGCTGGCCCCGGTGCGGGTGCGCGGCCGTGAACCGCTGCCGCTGCTCGAGCAGGTGCTGACGGAGCTGCCGGACACCCGGATGACGGTGGAGCTGAAGTCCGGTGCCGCGGTGGAGCCGGTGCTCGAGGTGCTCGAGCGCACCGGCAGCTGGCACCGGGTCTGCCTCGGCAGCTACCACGACGGGTGGCTGCGCCGGGCCCGGGAGGCCGCCGGGCCGCAGCTGTGCAGCTCGATGGCACAGGGCGCGGCGTTCGGCCTCCGCACGAGGGCGTGGCTGGACCGGCTGCCCGCCCCGTTGCGGCACCTGCCCGCTCCGGCGTCGCCGGGTGACTTCGCGCAGCTCCCGCGCAGGCTCGGCCCCCTCACCGTGGTGGACGCGGCGCTGCTGCGGGCGGCGCACGGCAGCGGGCGCGAGGTGCACGTCTGGACCGTCGACACGGCCGCCGAGATGACGGCGCTGCTCGACCTGGGCGTCGACGGCCTGCTGTCGGACCGCCCCGACGTCCTGCGGGATGTGCTGCACGCGCGCGGCGTGTGGCAGGACGCCCGGCCGGGTGCCGGGTAGCGCTGGATAACCTCTGCGGGTGCGACCGTCGACCCCGTCCGTCGACCGCGGCCGGGTGCTGGCGTGGGCGTTGTGGGACTGGGCGTCGGCGGCCTACCACGCCGTGATCCTCACGTTCGTGTTCTCGGTGTACCTCACCGACGGGGTCGGTGACGGCACCCCCGCGGCGAGTGCGGCCCTGGGCTACGCGATGGGTGCGGCCGGGCTCGTCATCGCGCTGCTGGCCCCGGTGATCGGGCAGCGCGCCGACGCGGAGGGGCGGCGCAAGTTCTCCACCGGCCTGTGGACCGCGTGCGCGATCGTGGCCACCGCCTCGCTCGTCACCGTCCGCGACGACCCGGCGTACCTGTGGCCGGGTCTCGTACTGCTGGCCGCGGGTTCGGTGGTGGCCGAGCTCGCCCAGGTGTCCTACAACGCCATGCTGGCCCAGGTGTCGAGCCCGGCGACGGTGGGGCGGGTGTCCGGGTTCGGCTGGGCGATGGGCTACCTGGGCGGCATCGTGCTGCTGCTGCTCGTCTACTACGGGTTCGTGGCGGGCGACGGCCCGACCGCGGGGTTCCTCGGCCTGAGCCGCGAGGACGGGTGGAATGTGCGGGTGGTGGCGCTCGCCGCCGCCGTGTGGTTCCTGGTGTTCGCGCTCCCGCTGTTCCTGCGCGTGCCGGAGACCCCGCCCGTTGAGCCAGGCGCCGCCCGCCGCGGTCTCGTGGGCTCCTACCGGGCGCTGGCCGCCGACCTGGTGGCGCTGTACCGGGAGGACCGGCGCACCGTCTACTTCCTGGGTGCAAGCGCGCTCTTCCGCGACGGGCTCGCCGCCATCTTCACGGTGGGATCGGTGCTCGCGGTGGGCGTGTACGGCATCCGGCCCGGGGACGTGCTGCTGTTCGGGGTGGCGGCGAACGTGGTGGCGGCGGCCGGCGCGCTCGCCGGGGGCCGGGTGGAGGACCGGGTGGGCCCGAAGCCCGTGATCATGGTGTCGCTGGGGGCGATGATCGCGGTGGCGTGCGTGCTGCTCGTCGCGTCCGGACCGGCACTGTTCTGGGCGTTCGGGCTGGTGCTGGTGTTCTTCGTGGGGCCTGCGCAGTCGTCGTCGCGCACGTTCCTCGCCCGGCTGGCGCCCCCGGGTCGCGAGGGCGAGCTCTTCGGCCTCTACGCCACCACCGGCCGGGCGGTGTCGTTCCTCGCGCCGAGCCTGTTCGGACTTTTCGTCTGGATCTTCGACGCGCAGCGGGCCGGCATCGTGGGGATCGTCCTCGTGTTGCTCGCGGGACTGCTCGCGCTGCTGCCGGTGCGTCCACCCAGTGAGATCCCCGGAGCGGCTCCCACGGGGTAACGGAAGGGCTGCGACGCTGTGAACAGCACGTCAGGCGGCTGTGACATAAGTCACATCTGGCTGACAGGTCACAACCACGTGTGTAGCGCCCGCGGATCGTGGACACTCGAGTACCAGGGCGGTGGACGTCCGGTGTGGCCGCATGGAATGGCCACAGCCGGGTCGGATTCCGCCCCTGTGGCGGGAATGGACGGCTGTTCTGCAGACGTTACACCCGGTGGCGATGGTCGAGGGAGGCTCCCTCGGCCCCGGTAGGGAGGATGACGCATGGCCGACCGCGTGCTCCGTGGCAGCCGGCTCGGGGCTGTCAGCTACGAGACGGACCGCAACCACGACCTCGCGCCGCGGCAGTCGATGCGCTACGCGTGCCCGCGCGGTCACGAGTTCGAGGTGCCCTTCGCGGGCGACGCCGAGGCCCCGGCCACCTGGGAGTGCCGCCTCCACGGCAGCATCTCCCGACTGGTCGACGGCGCCGAGCCCGAGCAGAAGAAGGCCAAGCCGCCGCGCACCCACTGGGACATGCTCCTGGAGCGCCGCTCGGTGGCCGAGCTGGAGGTGCTGCTCAACGAGCGCCTCGAGCTGCTGGCCGAGCGCAGGCGCGAGATCGCCTGATCAGAACGTCGAGAGCCGGGCTGCCCGCGGGCGGCCCGGCTCTCGCACGTTCAGGGCTCTCGCACGGTCAGGCGTCGAGCACCTGCTCGGCGCGCTCGACCACGGGCGGCAGCGTGGACCAGGGGAAGTTGATCCACCGGTCGGTGCGCCGCCACACGTACTCGCACTGCACGCTGCTGTGCGGCTTCTCGTACACCACCGCGCAGCGCACGTCGGCCACGTGGCCCGCGCAGAAGTCGCGCACCAGCTTGAGCGTGGCGCCGGTGTCGGCGACGTCGTCGGCCACCAGCACGCGCGCACCGGACAGGTCCACCACGTTGGGCACCGGCGGCAGCATGATCGGCACCGGCAGGCGCTCGTCGACCCCCGTGTAGAACTCGACGTTGGCCACGTGCAGGTTCTTGACGTCGAGGGCGTAGCCGAGCGCGCCGGCCACGAACAGACCGCCCCGGGCGATCGACAGGATGATGTCGGCGTCGTAGCCGTCGCCCGCGATCTGCTCGGCCAGCTCACGTGAAGCCTGGCCGAAGAGCTCCCAGGTGAGCTCCTCGCGCGGCTCGGCGCTCACGTGCGCACCGGCCCGTCGCTGACGGCCTCGTCGCCCGCCTGGCCGCTCGGGCCCTCAGCAGTGGGAGGTGGGGCGGCGGAAGGCCGGTCGGCGCGCAGCACCACCGGGGTGCGCCGCACGAGCCGGCCCGCGCCCCAGCACGCCACGCGCCAGAACGCCTCCACCACGATCGAGGTGTCCATCTTCGACGCCCCGCGCTCGCGCTCGGTGAAGGTGATCGGCACCTCGCGCACCCGGAAACCGCCGAGCACCGCCCGCCACGCCATGTCGATCTGGAAGCAGTAGCCCTGCGAGGCGACCTGGTCGAGGTCGAGCTCCTCCAGCACCTGCCGGCGGAACACGCGGAAGCCCGCGGTGATGTCCTTGATCGGCACCCCGAGCGCCAGCCGCGAGTACAGGTTGCCCGCGCGCGAGATCAGCTGGCGGCGCGCGGGCCAGTTCCGCACGATGCCGCCGGGCACGTAGCGCGACCCGAGCACCACGTCGGCATCGTCGAGCGCCGCGATGAGCGCCGGCAGGTCCTCCGGCGGGTGCGAGCCGTCGGCGTCCATCTCGACGACCACCTGGTAGTCGCCCTCGAGCGCCGTGGCGAACCCCGCCAGGTACGCCGCGCCCAGGCCCGACTTGCCCTCGCGGTGCAGGACCTTGACGCGGGGATCGGCCGCCGCCATCTCGTCGGCGAGCTCGCCGGTGCCGTCAGGGCTCGCGTCGTCGACCACGAGGACGTCGGCCTCCGGCACCGCGGCGTGCAGCCTCGCCACGACCGGACCCAGGTTGTCCCGCTCCTGGTAGGTGGGGACCACCACCAGTACCCGGCCCCTCGGCTCAGCCATCCTCGTCCCTTCCCGCACGCCTCACCGCGCGACGCCTGGTCACGATCCCCGCGCCGACCGCGAGCACCCCCAGCGCGACCAGCACCCATTCGGGCGCAGACCGCCATCGGGTGGCCAGAGTAGTGGTGTGCCGCAGCTCGGTCCGATCGACCAGGACATCCGGCGTGAACTGGCGCGTGCTCGCGGTGACCGCGCCGTCCCGGGTGATCGTGGCGCTCACCCCGCTGGTGGTGGCCACGATCACCGGGCGGTCGTGCTCGACCGCCCGGATCCGCGACATCGCCAGCTGCTGGTAGGTCATCTCGGACAGGCCGAACGTGGCGTTGTTGCTGGGCACGGCGAGCACCTCGGCGCCCGCGGCCACGCTGTCGGCCACCAGGTCGTCGAACGCGACCTCCCAGCAGATCGCGATGCCGACCCGCACCCCCGCCATGTCGACGGCGCCCGCGCCCTGGCCCGGCACGAAGTAGCCCGCCCGGTCGACGTACGAGGAGAACAGGCGGAAGAACTCCCGCCACGGCATGTACTCGCCGAAGGGCTGCACGCGGCGCTTGTCGTTGCGCTCCACGACCCCCGTGCCGCCTTCCCAGACCAGGGAGGAGTTGGAGGTCGTTCGGCCGTCCGGGTTGCGCAGCACCGTCCCGACCAGCACCGGCACCCCCACCGCGCGGGCGGCCCGGTCGATCTGGGCGGCGGCGTCGGGGTTGCGCAGCGGGTCGATGTCGCTCGAGTTCTCCGGCCAGATCACCAGGTCGGGGCGCGGCACGCGGCCGGCCGCCGCGTCGGCGGCGAGCTGCTCGGTGGCCCGGACGTGGTTGTCCAGCACGGCGCGGCGCTGAGCGTTGAAGTCGAGCCCGAGGCGGGGCACGTTGCCCTGCACGGCCGCGATCGTGACGGTGCGGTCCTCTCCCCCGTTCGGCGTGGCCGGCACGAGCGCGGCCAGCGGCCCGGCCGCCATCGCGAGCACCGCGACGAGCGCCGGTGCCACCAGCAGGCGCGGGCCCTGCCTGAGCACGAGCCTGCGCACGAGATCACCGACGGCGAGGCCCGCGAGCACGGCCGCGAACGACAGCAGCGGCTCCCCGCCGATCGCCGCGAGCGGCAGCAGCGGGCCGTCCGGCTGGCCGAAGCCCACCCGGCCCCACGGCAGGCCGCCGAACGGCACCCGGCCCCGCAGCGCCTCGCCCGCGATCCACACCGCGGCGGCCCAGACCGGCGCTGCGGGCATCCGGGACACCACTGCGATCCCGGCGCCCGCGGCCCCGATGAACATCGCCTCGAACGCGCTCAGCACCACCCACGGCAGCGAGCCGACGAACGTGCCGGTCCAGGCGAGCAGCGGCAGCAGGAACCCGAGCCCGAACAGGAAGCCGTAGCCGAACCCGGCGCGGGCCCGCCGCCCGTGCAGGACGATGCCCAACAGGGCGAACGCCGGGAACACCAGCCACCACAGCGTGCGCGGCGGGAAGCTGAGGTAGAGCAGCGCGCCGCCGCCCACGGCGCCGAGCACCCTGGCTGCCACGGCGGGGCGCCACCGGCGGTGATCGGCCGCGGACGCCGGCGGCCCGGTGCCCGGATCGGGCGCCACAGGTTCTGCGGTCGGTGCGGCCACGGCGTGGAGCCTACGTGTCGCGTGTGTGAACCCGGTGATCGCGCCCGCGGTGCCTGCGGCTCAGGCGAGCACGGGGGCCAGGAGGTGCGCGTTGCCGAGGGCGTCCAGCGGGCCGGGCGCGCCGCTGCGCGTGTACCACTCGTAGCCGTAGGCGTCGGAGAACCCGTCCACGGGTACGTCGGCGTCGGCGATCTGGCTCTCGTGGGCCACCATCGCGGCGCGCTTGTCGCGCAGGTGCGCCTCGGTGCCGGTGACGGCCAGCCCGATCTCCGCGGTGACCCGCCCGAACGGCACGTCCGCCGCCCGCGCGGCGCCGTGCACCAGGTGCCGGTCCCGCGCGGACACGTGCAGGTGCTCCCGGTCGACGGTGACGCGGTACCCGGTGAGGCCGAGCATGTCCGCCGCCGTGGCGCCGATCCGGAACGCAGCGCGGTGGTCGGGGTGGCCGTAGATCCCGTGCTCGTCGTCGTGGACCACCGCGCCCGCGCCCTCGTCGTCGGCGATCTCCGCGACGGCCCGGGCCAGCTGCAGCGGGTCGGCGCCGGCGAGAGCCCGCTCGTGCTGGGCGTCCGCCCACCCGGGCAGGCCCGAGTCGCGCCTGCCCAGCAGCGCCAGCCGCGACACCCCGAGCAGCTCGGCCGCCCGCTCGAGCTCGGCGAGCCTGCGCTCGGGGATCGTCTCCCCCGCCCGCAGCGGCACCCGTGAGCCGCCCAGCTCGCCCGCCGTGGCGACGACGAGGATCGTGCGCGCGCCCGCGTCGGCCAGGCGGCGCAGCGTGATCCCGGTGAAGATCGCCTCGTCGTCGGGGTGGGCGTGCAGGACGAGGACGGTGTGCCCGCGCAGGTCGGGGGTGCTGATCATCGTGGGGTTCGCAGACGTGCGGGGCCGCGCGCGGCGGCCGGGACGGACGGGGACCGGGGGTCAGCTGCGACAGCAGCGACAACACCGACAGCACCCCGGACAGCACGCGGCGAGCCCGAAGGCGGTGCCCACGCGGTACGTCCGGTCCGTCACGGCGCAGATACTGCCAGAGCGGGTCCGCCGCGCACCACGGGACCGACCCGGTCGCGACGAAGGGCACACCTACCGGGTGATCGGCCCGATGGTGGCAGCGAGGGCGTCGTGGAGCACGGCGCCGCGGTGCACCAGGCGCAGGCAACGCGGATCCGTGCCACTCCCGTCGAGGGGGCCCGCGCCGTCCCAGATCGCGTAGCTCGCCGCCGCCCCGGGCAGCAGGCGGCCGGCCAGCGGCGCCCGGTCCCCCGCCGCCCGGTGGCCGCCCACCGTGTGCGCGGCGAGCGCCTGCGCCGCGGTGATCGCCGACGCCGGCGTGCGGTGCGCCATCGCCGCCCGGATCGCCGCCCACGGGCCCACCGGCGTGACCGGGGCGTCCGAGCCGAGCGCGAGCTCCACCCCGGCCGCGAGCAGGCCGGCGAAGGGGTTCATGTCGCGGGCACGATCAGTGCCCAGGCGCGTGGCGTACATGCCGTGCGGGCCGCCCCAGAAGGCGTCGAACAGCGGCTGCACGCTCGCCACGACGCCGAGCTCGGCCAGCCGCCGGACCTGCACGGGCTCCACCATCTCGAGGTGCTCCACCCGGTGCCCCGCCGCGCGCACGGCCTCCGCCGAGGTCGCCACCACCGCGGCCTCCAGCCCGGCGAGCAGCGCGTCGGCGCCCGCGTCGCCGATCACGTGGAACCCGGCCTGGACCCCGGCGCCGGTGCAGGCGCTGACGTGCGCGCCGATCGCGGTCGCGTCGAGGTAGCGGTTGCCGGTGCAGCCCGGCGCGTCGGCGTAGGGCGCACGCAGCGCCGCGGTGCGCGAGCCGATCGAGCCGTCGACGAACAGATCACCCGCGAGCCCGTGCGCCCCGGTGGCCGCGAGCAGCTCCTCGGCCTCCGCCGCGGTGCCCACGGCCTCGCCCCAGTAGCCGACGACCTCCGGCCCCGGGCGGGTGCGCAGCGCGGCCAGGTCCTCCGCCGACGAGATGTCGGGGCCCGCGCACTCGTGCACCACCGCGACCCCGCGGGCGGCGGCGTCGGTGAGGAACGCGGTCTGCGCGGCGTCCCGGGTGGCGGTGTCGACGGCGGCGAGCGCCGCCCGGCGGACGCGGTGGTGGGCGTCGGCGGACAGCGCCGTCTGCGACCAGCCGACGGCGCCGCTCACACCGGGCGCCCGGTCGAGCAGGGTGGACGAGGCGAGCGCGGAGTGGACGTCGATCCGGCTCAGGTACACCGGGGCGCCGGACGCTGCGCGGTCGAGCGCCGCGCGTGACGGGAGCTCGTCGGGCCACAGCTGGTCCTGCCAGCCGTGGCCCCACACGAGCGCGCCGGGGCGCTGCGCCACGCGCGCGGCCACCGCGTCGAGCAGGTGCCGCGCCGAGCCGCACCCGGTGAGGTCGAGCCCGTCGGCGAGCAGGCCGGCCGCGGTGGCGTGGACGTGGGCGTCGACGAACGCGGGCGTGACGACGGCGCCGTCGAGCTCCAGGACGGTGGCTCCCGGGCGCCGCTCCCCGGCGGCGTCGGGATCGCCGGCCCAGGTGATCAGCCCGTCCTCCACCTCGAGCGCCGCGGCGCCCGACCCGATCGGTCCGGCGTCGAGCAGCCGGGCGCCGAGGAGCAGGGTGCGAGCCACCCCGCGATGTCTACCGGATCAGTACTCGCGCTTGGGCATGAGGATCCACAGCACGATGTAGAGCACGAACTGCGGGCCCGGCAGCAGGCAGGACAGCAGGAACAGCAGCCGGACCACGAACGGGCTCATCCCGAACCGGTCCGCCAGGCCCGCGCACACGCCGGCGATGACCTTGCCGTGTCGCGGGCGGGTCAGGGTCGATGCCACTCTGGCTCCTTCTTCACGTCGCGGCGCACCTCGCCGCTGGTTCCCAGTGTCGGCGTCGAACCGGCCCCGGGCCTCGGGAACCACCCGGAGGCGGCCCTGAGGTCGACCCCGGGATACCCCCGCACGGCCCATCGGACTCGCCGTCCGTGACCGCACGCTGCGCCTGATCGCTGGGCTCGGTGAAAGCCCTGGTCAGCGGTGGTCGAGCCGCATAGCGTCCATCCCGTGAGGCGATCACGCTCCCTGGCCGTGCTCGGCGCGACGCTCGGTGCCGTCGTGATGGCGCTGTTCGGCGCCCCGGCGGTGGCGGTGGCCCAGCCACCCACGGCCGTGGTGGTGCTGGGCGACAGCGCCGCGGCCGGTGACGGGGCGGGCGACTACGAGCCCGGCACCCGCGGGGAGGACGACAACTGGTGCCACCGCTCCGTGCACGCCTACGTCCACCGCACCGGCCTCGCCCCGGAGTCGGTCAACCTGGCGTGCTCGGGGGCGGAGGCCGCCCACGTCGCGTTCGGCGACGGCACCCACTACACCGAGCGGTCGCAGGCGCAGCGGCTCGTGGAGGTCGCCGGGCGGTACCGGGTCCACACCGTGGTGGTGCAGGTCGGCGCCAACGACGACGCGGCGTTGTTCGGCACCGGCGTGGCCTGCATCCGCGCGTTCCTCGATCCGCGCGAACCCCCGTGCCGGGAGACGCTCGGGCCGCTGGTGGCCGAGCGCATGGCGGCCACCGCGGGCAAGGTGGAGGCGGCGGTGCGCGACGTGCGGTCGGCCCTGCGGCAGGCCGGGTACGCCACGGCGGACTACACGCTCGTGCTGGCCTCCTACGCCTCCCCCGTCACCGAGCACATGGTGCCGCTGCAGGCGCTCGCGGGCTGCCCGTACAGCAAGCCGGACGCGGCCTGGGGCCGCACCGTGCTGTTCCCCGCGCTGTCGGAGGCGCTGCACGGCGTGGCCGAGCGCACCGGGGCGCGGTTCCTCGACATGGCCCGCGCCACCGAGGGCCACGAGGCGTGCACCAAGCCGCTGCAGGCGCAGGAGTGGCAGCGGCGCATCACCGTCGACCCGGAGGCCCTGGTGCACGGCGGGCTCGACGCCATCGGCTTCCACCTCGCCCAGGAGTCGTTCCACCCCACGGCCGCCGCGCACGCGCAGATGGGCCGCTGCCTCGGCGACTTCGTGCGCTCCGGGTCCAGCGCCGCGGCCTGCGTGGCCGGGGCCGACGGCACCGCCCACCTGGAACCGGCGCCGCAGGAGGCACCGGCTGCCTGACCGGGCGCCGTCAGAAGGTTCAGAAGGTGGCGATCGGGTTGACCGGGCTGCCGGACGTGCCGGCGAACCGGACGGGCGCGACGGCGAGCTGGAAATCCCACTGGCCGAGCTCGGCGGCGGTGGCCGCGCAGGCCTCGAGGTCGCAGTTGTCGACCAGCCACAGCCCCATCGCGACGAGGCCCACGGCGTGCACCGGCATCAGCACGGCGTCGTACCCCGAGGGCTGGACCTCCTGCGGGGTGTCGGCCCCGATCAGCGCCACGCCGCGCTCGTGCAGCCACGGCAGGCAGGACGCGTGCCAGCCGGCCTGCGTGATGCCGTGCGTCGCGCCCTCCTCGTGGCGGGCACGTCCGCGGCCGGTGCGCAGGAGCACCGCGTCGCCCGGTTGCACGCGCACGCCCTGGCGTCGCTCGGCGTCCTCGAGGTCGTCGGGGAACACGCCCTCGCCCGGCTCCAGCCACCGCACGCCGCGAGCCGCCGCGACGTCCAGCAGCACACCGCGCGTGACGATCCCGTTCGCCGCGGCCGTGACGGCCGCCCACCCCGAGCCGGTCTCCGGGTCCACCAGCTCGTGCGAGCGCCCGTTGTACATCGCGCCGTCCCAGAAGAGGTGGCACGGCGAGTCGAGGTGGGTGACGGTGTTGCCGTGGAAGGTGAACCCCAGCCGCTCGGTGGAGAAGCCCCAGCGCCGGTCGGCGTGGAAGTGGGCGGGCATGTTCTCGGCGCCCGGCATCTCGGCGGCGCACGGGCACGCCGTGGTCGAGCGCTCCATCTCCCCCGGCACTGCCACCTCCCACGCGCACGACACGCTCCGGCCGTGGCGCACGGCCTGCGCTGCCGCCAGCCGGACGTCGTCGGTGACGAGGTTCAGGGTGCCGCGCTCGTCGTCCGCACCCCACCGACCCCAGTTCGACAGCGTGTCGAAGTAGCCGAGGACCTCCTCCTGCGCAGGCACCGTCCGCCCTGCCGCCATCACCGCACCGCCCCTCGTCGCACGGACCCGATCGCCTCGCGGGGACACTAGCGTCAGGGCCGTGACGATCGGTGAGAACACGACCACCCGCCTGTCCGCCGTCGAGCTCGCCCGGCTGACCCGCTCCGGGGAGCTGGGCGCCGCCGAGGTGGTGCAGGCGCACATCGCCGAGATCGAGCGGCTCAACCCCGCCGTCAACGCGATCGTGGACCTCCGTCCCGAGCGGGCGCTCGCCGCCGCCCGCGAGCTCGACCGCACGTTCCGCTCGGACGCCCCGCACGGCCCGCTGTACGGGCTGCCCGTGGCGCACAAGGACCTCGTGCCCGCCGCCGGGTTCCGCTTCACGCAGGGCAGCCCGATCTTCGCCGAGCGGGTGGCCGACCAGGACCACCTGGTGGTGGAGCGGATGGCCGCGGCCGGGGCGATCACGGTCGGCAAGACCAACGTGCCCGAGTTCGGGCTCGGCTCGCAGACCTTCAACGACGTCTACGGCGTCACCCGCAACCCGCACGCGCTCGACCGCACCGCAGGCGGCAGCAGCGGTGGCGCGGCCGCCGCCCTCGCCGCGCGGATGCTCCCGCTCGCCGACGGGAGCGACACCGGCGGGTCGCTGCGCAACCCGGCGTCGTTCTGCGGGGTGGTGGGGTTCCGGCCGTCGCCGGGGCGGGTGCCCTCGTGGCCCGACGCCGACCCGTTCGGTCGACTGGCGGTGGTCGGCCCGATGGCCCGCACGGTCGACGACCTCGCGCTGCTGCTGAGCGTGCTCGCGGGACCGGACCCGCGGGCGGGCTGGTCGGCGCCACCCGCGCCGCAGCCCTACTTCCCGGTGCCCGACGCCGGCCGCCCGATCCGGCTGGCCTGGTCGCCCGACGTGGACGGGCGGGTGGTGGTGGCCCGGGAGGTCCGCGCCGCGCTCGAACCGGTGGTCGCGGCCCTGGAGGGGCAGGGCTGGCAGGTCGAGCTCGCCACCCCCGATCTCGGCGACGCCATCGAGGCGTTCCGCGTGCTGCGGGCGCTCAAGATGCAGCTCTCCCTGGCCCCGGTGCTGGCCGAGCACCCGGGCCGGCTCAAGAGCGACGCGGTGTGGAACATCGAGGAGGGCGGCAAGCTCGACGGGCCCACCATCGCGCGGGCCGAGCGCACCGCCGTGCGGATCTTCCACGAGATGCGGGAGTTCTTCGGCACCTTCGACGTGCTGGCCACCCCGACCTGCCAGGTGGCGCCGTTCGGCATCGGCACCCGCTACCCCCGGGAGATCGACGGCACCCCGATGCGCGACTACCTGGAGTGGATGGGCGTGCCTGCGGCGATCACGATGACCGGCTGCCCGGCGATCTCGCTCCCGGCTGCCACCACACCGGACGGGCTGCCGGTGGGCATCCAGCTGGTGGGCCCGCACCTGCGGGAGGACCGCCTGCTGGCCGTGGCGCGCGCGTTCGAGTCGGCGATCGGCACGGGGCCCGCACCCGAGGTGGACCCGACGCCCCGGCCGGCGTTCGTGGCCGTGGACTGACTCACCCCGGACGTTCCAGCCACTCCACCAGCAGGGCGCGCTCGGCGGGCGAGAGCATCGGCAGCGTCGGGGCCACCGCCCGCAGGGTCAGCGCGTCGGGCACCGCGCCGTTCGCAGCAGGACGGGCCGGCGGGTCGGTGAGGATCACGGCCGCGATCGCGTCGTACATCGCGTCGGCGAGCGCCGGCTCGCGGTCCTGCGGCGGACGCGACAGCAGGGTGAGCACCGCACCGCTGCCGCCGGCGTGCAGGAGTTCGACGGCGCGCTCCTCGGGCACGCGCAACCTGCCTGCGGCGGCCACCCGGCCCACCAGGCCGCGCAGCACGTCCAGCCCGGCGGCCACCGCGGCCGAGCGGGTGCCGCGCGCGGGGTCGGCGAGCAGGCCGAACAGCGGGGCGTTGGCGAGGCCGAACGCGATGTGCGCCTCCCACCCCGCCCGCAGGTCCGCCACCGGGTCGGCGCCGAGCTCGGTGCGGGCCTTGCCGGTGACGTACGTGGCGAACACGTGCTCGGCCACCGCGTCGAGCAGCGCGTCCTTGTCCTCGAAGAACCGGTAGAGGGTGGGCGCCTGCACGCCCGCGGCCTGCGCGACGGCGCGGGTGGTGACCGCCCCGGCGCCGCGTTCGCGCAGCAACTGCGCCGCGACCTCCACGATCCGCTCGCGCGTCTGCTGCCTGCTCGCCTCCGCCATGTTACCGATGATAACGCTCCTTGCTAACCCGGTTGCTATCGGTGCTACTGTCGTTGATAACACGAGGAGGACGACATGATCATCATCACCGGTGGCACCGGCGAACTCGGCTCGCGGATCGTCGACCAGCTGCTCGAACGCGTTCCCGCGGATCGGGTCGGCGTCAGCGTCCGCGACCCCGAGCGCGCCGCGGGCCTCGCCGCGCGGGGCGTGCGCGTGCGGCGCGGCGACTACACCGACCCCGCCTCCCTCCCCCACGCCTTCGAGGGCGCGAGCCGCGTGCTCCTCGTCTCGACGAACCAGGCGGGCGAGGCGGCCGTCGAGCAGCACGTCGCGGCCGTCGACGCCGCCCGGGCCGCAGGCGCGCGCCGGGTGCTGTACACGAGCCACCAGGCCGCGGACGCCGGGTCGCTCTTCGCGCCCATGCGCGACCACGCCGCCACCGAGCGCCACCTCGCCGCGACCGGCGCCCCGTTCACGTCGCTGCGCAACGGGTTCTACGCCGCCACCGTGCCGCTCATGCTCGGCCGCGCGCTCGAGACCGGGGAGCTCGTCGCGCCCGCCGACGGCCCCGTCTCCTGGACCGCGCACGCCGACCTCGCCGAGGCGGCCGCGATCCTCCTCGCCGGGGACGACCGGTTCGACGGCCCGACCCCGCCGCTCACCGCGCCCGACGTCCTGGACCTGGACGACGTCGCCCACATCCTCACCGACCTGTACGGACGCACGATCCGCCGCGTCGTGGCCGACGACGCGGAGTGGGCGGCCGGGCTCGTGTCCCACGGCGTGCCCGAGGAGCGGGCGACGCTGCTCCTCGGGATGTTCCACGCGGCGCGGCGCGGCGAGTTCGCCACCGCGGGCCCCGACCTGGAGAAGCTCCTCCAGCGCCCGGCCACGCCGCTGCGCACGGCACTGGAGGCCGTCCTGGCGCGGGTCGGCACGCCCTGAGACGGCGAATGCCGGCAAGGTGGCTTTCCTGGCCCATTACGCCAGTAAGGCCACCTTGCCGGCATCGGGGCCGTGCGTCAGAGGACCACCAGGTCCCGGGGGCGGTTGTTGAGCCGCTCGCAGCCGTCCCCGGTGACCACCACGATGTCCTCGATGCGGGCGCCCCACTCGCCGTCGAAGTACACGCCCGGCTCCACGCTGAACGCCATGCCGGGCTCCAGCGGGAGCACGTTGCCCCCCACGATGTAGGGCTCCTCGTGCACCTCGAGGCCGATGCCGTGGCCGGTGCGGTGCACGAACCGCTCGCCCATCCCCGCCGCCGTGATCGGCTCGCGGGCCGCGGCGTCCACCAGCTCGGCGGCCAGGCCCGGCGACACCGCGCGCACGGCGCGCTCCTGGGCGTCCTGCAGCACGGCGTACGCCTCGCGCACGGCCGCGGGCGGCTCGCCGCCCACCGCGTAGGTGCGGGTGCAGTCGGAGTTGTAGCCACTGGGCAACGGCCCCCCGATGTCGATCACGACGACCTCGCCGCTCTCGATCACCCGGTCCGACATGTCGTGGTGCGGGCTCGCGCCGTTCGGCCCCGACCCGACCACCACGAACGCGGCCTCGACGTGCCCCTCCTCGATGATCGCCGCCGTGATGTCGGCGCCGACCTGGGCCTCCGTGCGCCCCGGCTTGAGGAACTCGCCCATGCGGGCGTGGACGCGGTCGATCGCCTCGCCCGCTGCGCGCAGCTCCGCCACCTCCGCGGCGTCCTTGCGCATCCGCAGCTCGCGCATCACCGGCCCGGCGAGCGCCTGCTCCACGTCCGGGAACGCCGCGCGCAACGGCAGCACGTGGGCCGCGGGCATCGCGTCGGCGAGCGCCACCCGGCTCGGCCCGCCACCCAGGTCGCTGACGAGCAGGTGGGGGTCCTCCCCGTCGCGCCACGTGACCACCTCGATCCCCAGCTCGTCGAGCGGGAGGTCGGCGTACCCCGGCGCCTCCAGCCGCGGTACCACCAACGCAGGCGGGGCGCGGTGACCCGCGGCGGGCAGCACGAGGCAGGTGAGCCGCTCGTGGGACTCACCGGACACGCCGAGCAGGTACCGCAGATCCGGTCCCGGCGTGACGAGGAGAAGATCGAAGTCCTGGGTGGCAGCCACCTCACCTGCGCGGCGGATGCGGTCGGCGAGCATCGCGGTCGGAACGGCCGGTGTCATGGGAGGGAGGGTATTCCGGCAAGCTGTGGCCTGTGACCCCGCCCGCACCGCCCGCGCAGTCGCTGATGCTGCTCGACGCCGCCAGCCTCTACTTCCGCGCCTTCTACGGCGTGCCCGAGTCGATCACCGGGCCGGACGGCACCCCGGTCAACGCGATCCGCGGGTTCACCGACATGGTCGCCCGGCTCGTCACCGACCGGCGCCCCACCCGCCTGGTCGCCTGCCTCGACCTCGACTGGCGCCCCGCCTTCCGGGTGCAGGCCCTGCCCTCGTACAAGGCCCACCGCGTGCCCGGCGAGCCCGAGGTGGCGCCCGCCGGGCTGCCCGAGATCGTGCCCGACACGCTGGAACCGCAGATCCCGGTGCTGCTGGAGGTGCTCGCCGCGGCGGGGATCGCCACCGCGGGCGCCGAGGGCTACGAGGCCGACGACGTGATCGGTACCCTCGCCGCCGCCGAGCGCACCGACCCCGTGATCGCGGTGAGCGGCGACCGCGACCTCATGCAGATCGTGCGCGACGAACCGGTGCCGGTGCGCCTGCTCTACGTCGGGCGCGGGCTGGCCAAGGCCGAGCACCTCGGCCCGGCCGAGGTGGCTGTGAAGTACGGCGTGCCCGTCGAGCGGGCGGGCGAGGCCTACGCCGAGATGGCGATGCTGCGCGGCGACCCCTCCGACGGGCTGCCCGGCGTGCCCGGGATCGGCGCCAAGACCGCCGCCACCCTGGTGGGGCGCTTCGACACGTGGGCCGAGCTGCGGGCCGCCGTGGCCGACGTGTCCGACACCCGGCTGAGCCCGCCGGTGCGCACCAAGCTCGCCGCGGCCGCGCCGTACCTGGCCGTCGTCGAACCGGTGGTGCGCGTCGCGCTCGACGCTCCCGTGGAGCTCGACCGCCCCGACGTGTTGCCCACCGAGCCCGCCGACCTGGAACGGCTCGCCGCGCTCGGCGAGCGCTGGGGCATCGGGAGCTCCATCGAACGCCTCTGCACGGCGCTCGTGCGCAACGGCCGCGACCGATAGACGCCCGCCCCGGCCGGGCCACGCCCCGCCGCCCGTGTGCCAGCAAGGTGGCCATACTGGCGCATTACGCCAGTAAAGCCACCTTGCTGGCACACCGTGGGCCTGGCTGCCGGCTCAGAAGTACGTGCCGCACCAGGGGGCGGCGGGGGTGGCGAACGCCGCGTCGGCCCGGGGCACGGCGGCCGGGTCCGGCGCGCTCCACCACCCCGTCGCCACCAGCTCGGACGGGCGCCGGTCGCCGAGGTAGGCCATCGCCAGCCCGGCCGCCGTGCACTCCAGCTCCGGGCGCACCGGGCCGTCCAGCGGGCCGACCCGCTCCGACGCCCCGTCCGCGATCCGGTACACACCTGCGTTCGCCTCGAGCACCGGGTCGTGCACGCCGAGCAGCACCGGCTCGGCCGCCCCGTAGCCGCGGGCCGCGAGCGCGGCGGGAACGTCCACGATCCGAAGCCAGGTCTCGTCCTCGTGGCCGCGGACGGCGCACGCGCGCGGGTCGGAGAGCAGCAGTTCGAGCGGCTCGTCCAGCGGGCGCAGGTTCCCCTGGACGGACTCGACGAGGTCGACGCCGAGCAGGAACCGCCACAGCGCCGCCGTGGCGGGCAGGTCGGCCGCGTGCAGGTCGAACAGCTCGAGGGCGCGCTCGGGGAACTCCGGGCCCTCCCCGCGGTAGGCGATGGCGAACCCGTCGTCGCCGTCCGGCCCGGTGTGGACGGCGGCGAGCACGTGGGCGCGCTCCACCTCCACCCGGCGGGCCACCGCCATGGACCACCAGCCGTCGGTGCGGGTGATCCCCCCGGGCCGCCGCAGCGCGATCCGGGCGTGCACGTCCCGCAGTACCGGGACGATCTCGTCGCGGGCCAGGAGCCGCACGGTGCCGCCGCGGGGTGCCTCGGGCCGCAGCAGCGTGGCGTCGGCGCGCACCCGCACGGTGCGACCGCGGGTGGCGAGCCCGTAGCCGAAACGCCCGTAGATGCGGGCCTCGCTGGCGCGCAGCGACGTGAACGGCTCACCGCGCTCCGCCGCGTCGGCCAGCTGGGCACGCATGAGCGCGGTGAGGATGCCGCGCCGCGTGTGGTCGGCCCGTACCCCGACCCGGGTGACCGCGCCCATCGGGAGCGACGCCCCTCCCGGCACCGCGAGCTCGCTCGGGAACGACGTGGCAGTGCCAACCAGCGCCCCGTCCACGCGCGCCCCGAACGTGCGGCCCGGGCTGTAGAGCTGCGACGTCCGGGCCCAGCCGGCGTCGTCGGCCGGCCCGCGGTGGATCGCGGCCGAGAACAGCGTGTGGGCTGCGCGCAGCTCGTCGGATCCGAGTGGTTCGACGACGTGCGCCACCGTCAAGCCGGCCGCCCGACCTCGTAGTTGCCGTCAGCGCTCGTGATCTTGACCGGGACCGCCACCTCGTCGCCGTCGACCATCGCCGTGCACTGGAACGTGGCGTCCGGCACGACCTGCTGCCCGTCCGGGCACGTGACGGACTCGACCTCCAGGCCGTAGTCCTGCGAGAGCACCTGCTCCACGCCGGTCTGCACCGCGGCGGCGTCGAGCACGCGCGTGGTGAAGAACCCGGGGCTCACGAAGCCGAGCACCCCGACCACGAGGAGCACGACCACCGCCACGCCTGCCCCGATGATCAGCGGCATCTTGCTCTTCGCGCCATCCGCCGCCGGTGCGTCCTGCGAGGCCGGGAACCCGGGCTGCCACTGCTGCTGCGCGTCCGGGCGGCCGCCGCCCCACTGCGGGGCCTGCGGCTGGGCGCCGGGCTGCCCCCAGCCGCCCTGCTGCGGCGGCGCCCACGGCGACTGCTGGCCCGCCTGCTGCTGGCCGAACGGCGCCTGCCCGTAGGGCTGCTGGCCCGGCTGTCCGTACGGCGACTGCCCGAACGGCTGCGGCGCCTGTCCCGGCTGGGGCTGGCCCGCCTGGCCGGGCTGACCAGGCGCCGGTTGCCCCGGCTGGGCCTGGGGCTGTCCTGGCTGGCCCTGGCTGGACTGGGCCTGCCCCTGCTGGGGCTGTTGCCCGAACTGCGGCTGACCGAACACCTGCGTGGGCTGCTGGCCGTACGCCTGCCCCGGGGCGCCGTAGGGCTGCCCCTGGGGCGGCTGGCCGTACGCTGGCGGTTGCGCCGCCCCGTACGGGCCCTGCTGGGCGGCATAGGGCTGCTGCCCCGGCTGGGCGTACGGCGAGCCCTGCTGGCCGGGCTGCGCCTGCTGGGGCTGGGTGTGCTGGACCGGCTGGCCCGGGTACTGCTGGCCGGGCTGCTCCGGTCCCGGCTGCCCAGGCTGTCCCTGCTGACTCGGCTGGGCCGGCTGTCCCTGCCCGGGCTGGGCGGGCTGCTGCTGCTGCGACTGCGGTGCCTGGGCGGGCATGCCCGGATGGCTCGACTGGCCGGACGGGCCGGCCTGGCCCGGCTGGCCGGGTTGGCTCGACTGCCCCGGCTGACCGGGCTGACCCGGCTGGGCGCCGTAGTGCTGCTCGGGCGACACGTACGGCGGCGCGGCCTGGGTCTGGTCGGCGGCCCCCCAGAGGGACTGCTGGTTGAGCTGCGGAGCCGGCTGCTGCGCAGGTGCCTGGGCGGGTTCGTCCTGCGCCGCGCTCTGGGTGGGGACGAGTGTGGTGGCGGGCTCCGCGGGGTCGTCGTCCACCTGCTGCTGCTCCGGCGCAGCGTCCTCGGGCCCGGGCTCCTGCCTCGAATCTGGCCGGGACTCGGGCTCGGGCTGCTCCGGTCCGCGTTCGGAGGCGGGCGCCGAACCGGACCCCGAACCGGACTCCGACTTGGGCGTGAACAGGTCGACCCCGCCGTCGGCCTGGGCCGGCGGCTCCGGCGAGCCGGAGGGCTCCTGCCGGGGCACCTCGCTCGTTTCGGGCGAGTTCCACCCGTGCTGCGGGACGGCGCGGGTCTCCTCGCCAGGCCGCTGCTGCCCCTCCGGCGGGGCCCCCCACCCGCCGTTCGGCTGCTGCGGCGCCCCGTGCGGCGGCTGCGGTCCCTGTGGCGTACTCATCGCGGGCCTTCCCCCTGGAGACGTGCGGTCGGGCGATCAAAGCACAGGGTCGAAAACGCGCACAGAGCCGGTCGCCCCTCGGGGCCGGTCATTCCGTACCCACCGCGACCACGCCACGACGGATCGTCGCGATCGCCGAGGCAGCGGCCCTGCCGACGCCGCTGTCGCGGCCGGCGACGCCCACCACCTGGTCGAGCAGGTCGAGGACCTGGCGGCACCAGCGCACGAAGTCGCCGGCCGAGAGCTCCACGCCGTTCTGCTCGGCGGCGGTGAGCACGGCCGCGAGCGACTCGCCGCGCGCCCAGCGGTGCATCGGCCACGCGAAGCCCAGGTCGGGCTCGCGGGTGCGCTCGACCCGGTGCCTGCGCTCGTCGCCCTCGAGCTCCGCCCACAGCTGCACCGTGGCGGCGAGCGCGTCGGACACAGCGCCGGACGGCACGCGCGGCATCGGGCCGTGGTCGCGGCGCGACTCGTAGACCAGGGCCGACACGACGGCGGCCAACTCGGCCGGCTCGAGGCCCTCCCACGCGCCGTGGCGCAGGCACTCGGCGGTGAGCAGGTCCGACTCGCCCCACAGCCGCGCGAGGCGCTCGCCGTGCTCGGTGACCTGCTCCCCGTCGAGGTAGCCGCGCTCGCCGAGCAGCGCCCGGATCCGGTCGAACGCGCGGGCGAGGGAGTGGGTGGTGGCCCGCACCTTCTGTCGCAGCTGCTCGGTGTCGCGCTCCAGCCGGGCGTACCGGTCGGCCCAGCGGGCGTGCGCCTCCCGGTCGCTGCAGCCGTGGCAGGGGTGGGCGCGCAAGGCCCGGCGCAGCGTGGCGAGCTCCGGGTCGTCGACGGCGCCGCCGCGGGAGCGGCGCCGCTCGGTGGGGGGCGCGACGATGCCGGTGTTGCGCAGCGAGGAGGCGAGGTCGCGCCGCACCCGGGGGACGCGGTGGTCCACGCGCTTGGGCAGTCGCATGCGGCCCAGCGGCTCGACGGGCGCGGGGAAGTCGGCGGCCGAGAGCCGCCCCGCCCAGCGGTCCTCGTTGAGCACGAGCGGGCGCGGGTCGCCGTCGGAGCCGATGCCGGGGTCGAGCACCACGGCGAGGCCGGCGCGGCGCCCGCCGGGCACGGCGATGACGTCCCCGGGGCGCAGCGCGCGCAGCGAGTCGGCGGCGGCCTCGCGCCGCTCGGCCACACCTTGGCGCGACAGCGCCTTCTCGCGCTCGGTCACGCGCCTGCGCAGGGCGGCGTACTCGCGGAAGTCGCCGAGGTGGCACGCGAGGGACTTCTCGTACCCGGCGAGCGCCTCGACGTTGCGCTCGATCCGGCGGGCGAGGCCCACCACCGAACGGTCGGCCTGGAACTGCCCGAACGACAGCTCGAGCAGCTCGCGCGCGGCGTCGGTGCCGAGCCTGCCGACGAGGTTGACGGCCATGTTGTAGCCGGGCCGGAACGAGCTGCGCAGCGGGTAGGTGCGGGTGGAGGCGAGCCCGGCGACCTGCTCGGGGTCCACCCCGGGCTGCCAGACGACCACCGCGTGGCCCTCGACGTCGATGCCGCGCCGCCCGGCCCGGCCCGTCAGCTGGGTGTACTCGCCGGGCGTGAGCTCGGCGTGGGACTCCCCGTTGAACTTGACCAGCCGCTCCAGCACGACGGTGCGGGCCGGCATGTTGATGCCCAGCGCAAGGGTCTCCGTGGCGAACACCGCGCGCACCAGCCCACGGACGAACAGCTCCTCGACCGTCTCCTTGAACGCGGGCAGCATCCCGGCGTGGTGGGCGGCGATGCCGCGTTCGAGGGCCTCGCGCCACTCCCAGTAGCCCAGCACGCCCAGGTCGGCCTGGGGCAACTCGGCGGTGCGCCGGTCGACCGTGCGGCGGATCTCGGCGGCCTCGTCCTCGGTGGTGAGCCGCAGCCCGGACCGCACGCACTGGCCGACGGCGGCGTCGCAGCCCGCGCGGCTGAACACGAAGGTGATGGCCGGGAGCAGGCCGGCGCGGTCGAGCCGGTCGATCACGGTGGTGCGCGACGGCGGGCGGAAGCCGCTGCGCCGCGGCGGGCCGGTGCGCCCGCGCCCGCGGCCGCCGCGGTCCCACTGGGTCATGGAGCTCTGCCGGTCGAGCTCGCGGGTGTGGCGGACGAGGTCGGGGTCGACCTGCAGCTCGCCCTCCGCGGTCTCCCCGCCGAACAGGTCGAGCAGCCGGTTGCCCACCATCATGTGCTGCCACAGCGGCACCGGGCGGTGCTCGTCGACCACCACGGTGGTGTCGCCGCGCACGGTGACCAGCCAGTCGCCGAACTCCTCGGCGTTGCTCACGGTGGCCGACAGGCTCACCAGCGAGACGTGGTCGGGCAGCTGGAGGATGACCTCCTCCCACACCGCGCCGCGGAACCGGTCGGCGAGGTAGTGCACCTCGTCCATCACCACGTAGCCGAGGTGCTCGAGCTGCCGGGACTCCGCGTAGATCATGTTGCGCAGCACCTCGGTGGTCATCACGACCACCTGCGCGTCGCCGTTGATCGCCTGGTCGCCGGTGAGCAGGCCCACGGCCGCGGCGCCGTGCCGCTCGACCAGGTCGCCGTACTTCTGGTTCGACAGCGCCTTGATCGGCGTCGTGTAGAAGCACTTCAGGCCCTGCGCGAGCGCGAGGTGCACGGCGAACTCGCCCACCACGGTCTTGCCCGCGCCCGTCGGGGCGCAGACGAGCACCCCGTGGCCGTCCTCCAGGGCGGCACAGGCGGTGTGCTGGAAACCGTCGAGCTCGAACGGGAGCGTCTGCACGAACTCGGTGAGCCGGGGACGTGCGGCGCGGCTCCGGGCGGCGGCGTACGCCTCCGCCGGAGCAGGCTGGCTGCTTGCCACGATCTCCAGGTTTCCACATGCCCGCCGGGGGGACCCGCGGTGGCCGCCCCGGGGTGTCACGATTCACCGATGAGTGCCTCGTTGTCCGATACCGCCCCGGCCTTCGTGGAGATCGCGCACCGCATCGTCTGGGCCACCGTCGCCACCGTCGACGCGCAGGGCCGCCCCTGGACCCGCGTGTTGCACCCCGTGTGGGAGTGGGACGGTGAGCGCCTCACCGGGTGGGTCGCACCAGCCCGACCCCGACGAAGCGGGCGCACCTCGCCGCGCACCCGTACGTCTCGGTGACCTACTGGGACGCCTCGCACGACACGGTCTCGGCGCACTGCCACGCGTCCCTGCACACCGACGACGACACCTGCACCGAGCTCTGGGAGCGCTTCGCCGCCGCCCCCGAGCCCGTCGGCTACGACCCGGCGATCATCCACGCCTGGAAGGACGGGCCGCGCAGCCCCGCTTTCGCCGCGCTGCGGCTGGACCCGTGGCGGGTGCGGGTCCAGCCGGCGCCGGTGCTGCTGGCGGGCAAGGTCGAGCTGGTGCTCGACTGGCGCCCCTGACGGCGATTCAGGCATAGGTGGGTTCCAGCGCCACCCCCAGCTGCATGTGGGTCTGCGCCTGCGGGTGACGGCCCAGGCGTTGCAGGGTGCGGCCGAGCAGCACGTGGGCGTACGCGTCGGTGGGATGGCCGGCCACGAGCTCCTCGAGCGCGATGCGGGCCCGTTCCAGCTGGGCGGAGGCGTACCAGGCGCGGGCGGCCAGCATGCGCACCGCGTGGTCGTCGCCGTGCTCGGCGAGCAACGGCCCCAGCAGTTCGAGCGCACCGAGCGGGTCGCGCTGCTCGAGCAGCGACTCGGCCCACCGGTAGCGCTCGACCTCGGCGGGCACGGGACGCCGCGCGTCGCCTCCGGCGAGGAAGTCGCGGATCACCTCCGGCGGCTGGGCGCCCGCCAGTGCCCGATCGCCGGCGACGAGGGTGGGCGAGGTCCGGATGCCGCGCGCCCGGCCCTCCAGCAGGAGCTCGCGCACCCGCTGCTCGCCCGCCGGCCCGGCGAGCAGCGCGGGGCCCTCGGGGAAGACGTCCCCGACGGCACCGGCGAGCACCTCCCGGTCGCTGATGTCCACGGCGTCGACGAAGTGGGCCCGCAGCAGCGCCTCCACCACCGCGTCCTGCACGCCCGCCGGTTCGGCGAGCGCGATCAGGCGGTGCGCGTCGTGGCTGCTCGCGCGCCAGGCGGCACCCCACGGCGGGCCGAGACCCTCGCGCGCGGCGATCCCGGCGACCCGCAGCCGGTTCTGCGCCGGCGTGAGGTCGGGTGCGCAGACGCGCAGGGCGTCCTCGACGAGCGGGTCGCTCAGCGCTCCCGCCAGCGGCTCGGCGGGCACGGGCGCGGCCGGGTCGATCCGGTAGGGCCGCCACCGGACCTCGACCGGCTCCCCGAGCGCGGCCACCGCGCGCTCGAGCCTGCGCTTCCCGATGTACGCCCAGGGGCACACGACATCGGCCCAGACCTCGATTCGCATGCCGGCCACGTTACACAACACATGTCGTCTAAACGACACATGTCGTAGAGTGCGTGCATGCCTGCCGACGACCCTCGGGCCCGCCGCACCCGCGCGAGCCTGCGCGCCGCCGCGCTCGCACTGGCCGGCGAAGGCGAGCCGGCCACGCTCACGCTGTCGGCCGTCGCCCAACGGGCCGGGGTCAACCGGGCCACCGTCTACCTGCACTACCCCGACCTCGACGCGCTGTTCGCCGACGCCATGGAGGACGCCGTGGCCACCGTGGCGGGAGCAGCGGCCCTGTGCCCGCTCGACGCACCCCGCGGCGGTGCGCCCGCTCCGCTGGTCGACCTGTTCGAGCACGTGTGCGCCCACGCCGACCTCTACCGCCGGATGCTCGGGCCGCAGGGCAGCGCGCGGTTCGCCACCCGCCTGCGGGAGGCTCTCACCGAGGCGCTGGTGGAGCGCTTCTCCGCGGGCGCCCGCCCATCCGCGGACGGCATCCCCCTCCCCGTGCACGCCGCGTACCTCGCGGGCGCGCTGGCGGGCGTGATCGCACACTGCGCGGCCGACGGCACCCGGTCGGCCGCGTCCACCGCCACGGCCACGTGGCACCTGCTCACCGCCACCCCCGGAACGCCCTGAGCAGCGGCGGTGCCGCGAACCCGCCATGCTCGGCGCACTCCGGTGGGGAGGTGCCATGGCGGAACCCGGTGTCCTCGACCTGGTCCTCCTCGGCGCCGCCGTTCTCGTCGGCGCGGGCACCCAGCGGATCAGCGGGCTGGGCTTCTCCCTGGTCAGCGCCCCGTTTCTGGTGCTGCTCCTCGGCCCGTTCACCGGTGTGCTGCTCGCCAACACGCTGAGCCTCGCCACCAACGTGATCGTGCTGGGGCAGACCTGGCGGGCGGTCGACGTGCGCAAGGCCGTGCTGCTGGCCCTGCCCGCGGTGGTGGCCGTCGTGCCCGGGGCCTGGGTGGTGCGGGCCCTGCCCGCCCCGCTGCTCGCGCTCACGACGGGTGGGCTCGTGCTCGTGGCGCTCCTCGCGGTGCTCGCCACCGAGCGCGCCCGGGTGCTGCACGGCACCGCCGGCGCGGTCGTCGCGGGCGCCGCGTCCGGCTTCATGAACGTGACCGCGGGCGTCGGCGGCCCGGCCATCGGCCTCTACGGCCTGTCGACGGCCTGGACGGGGCGCTCGTTCGTCGCCACGCTCCAGCTCTACTTCCTGCTGCTCAACGGCGCGTCGGTGGCGGCGAAGGGCTGGCCCGCGCTCACCCCGGCCACGTGGGTGGTGGCCGTCGGCTCGCTCGCCGCGGGTGCGGTGTCCGGGCACCACCTCGCCCGCCACGTGTCCGCCGAGCGCGCCCGCGTGCTCGTGGCGGGCCTGGCCGTGCTGGGCTCCGCGGCGATCGTGGCCCAGGCGCTCGTCGAGCTGTTCGGCCCCGGGTGACCGGGCGGGTCAGGTCACGTCGTCGAGGCGGCGGCTGTCGCCCTGGGCGGGCGTCGGGTCGAGCGCGCCGGGGGTGGTGTCGATCGCGCTGGGAGCGGTGTCGATGGCGCTCGGGCTGGTGTCGATCGGGCTCGGGGCGTCGGGGTCCCAGTCGTCCCAGCCCTCGGCGGCGCGGCGGCGTGCCCGGCGCCGGTCGTTGACGCGCGTGATCTGGATGGCCAGCTCGAACAGCAGCACCAGCGCGATGGCGAGGGCGATCATCGAGATCGGGTCCTGGCCGGGGGTGGCGATCGCGGCGAACACGAACAGCCCGAAGACCAGCCCGCGCCGCCAGGCCTTGAGCTGGTCGTAGCTGACGACGCCCGCGACGTTGAGCATCACGACGAGCAACGGGAGCTCGAAGCTGACCCCGAAGATCAGCAACAGGGCGATGACGAACGAGAAGTACTGGTCGCCCGACAGCGCGGTGGTCTGGATCTCCGAGCCGATCGTGAGCAGGAAGGCCAGGCCCTGGGTGATCACCGCGTAGGCCAGCACGGCGCCCGCCACGAACAGCACCGAGGCCACGGACACGAACGACAGCGCGTGGCGCCGCTCGTGTGCGTGCAGCCCCGGCACGATGAACGCCCAGACCTGGTAGAGCCACACCGGGCAGGCGAGCACCACACCCGCGGTGGCGCCGACCTTGAGGCGGAGTGCGAACTGGTCGAACGGACCGGTGCCCAGCAGCGTGCACGACCCGTCGGCCGTGAAGACCGCGCGCGACGAGTCCGGCAGGGCGCAGTAGGGCGCCTTCAGCACGTCACCGAGGCTCGGCAGGCCGAAGAACGGCACGGCGAACCAGATGTAGCCGAAGATCGTGGTGATGACGATCGCGATCAGCGCGATCGTGAGCCGGTTGCGCAGCTCGTACAGGTGCTCGACGAGGGACATCGTCCCGTCGGGGTTCTGCGCGCGCTTGCGCTTCCAGGGTGGGGAGAGTCTTGCCACCGCAGCGAACTACTTGGCGCCGCTGCTCGGGGGGGTCGTTCGGGTGCCGTTGGTGGCTCCCTGGGCACCCTGCGGGGCGTCGGCGACCGGCGGCAGCGCCGCGGGAGCGTCGTCGGCCTTGTCGGTCTGCCCCGACGCCTGCTCGTCGGCCTTGCCCGCCTTGCCGGCCTCCTCGTCGCTCTTGAGGCCCTTCATCTCGCCCTTGAACACTCGGGCCGACTGACCGATGGACCGCGCCATGTCAGGAAGCCGCTTCGCGCCGAAGAGGAGCAGCAGCACGGCTATGATGATCAGCCATTCCCAGCCACCCGGCACCATGAATCCGTCCTTCCGCTGACGTCAGGTCGCACGCAGTCTACGCGCTCGGGTGACGGGCCCGTCCGGCCCGCGCCGCCACTTCGCCGCGCAGGTCCCGCAGGGTGGCCGCCCGCTCCTGCACGGCCGCGCGCAGCGCCGACCGCGCCTTCGCGAACCGGCGCACGCGGGACAGCAGCCAGGCACCCACGAGCACCAGCAGCACCACCCCGACCCCGACGACGACCAGCGCGATCACCCGAACCCCTCCCTGCTCGCTGCGGACCGTACCGCCCCCCGAGCCGGAAGAACTCTTCCTCGACCCCCGGCGCGCCGGTGGGCACCGTCGTGCCCGCGAGTGGACGTGCCGGGCGGCCAGGTCGACCGGCACCCGAGGAGGGAGACCGGGAATGACACGCACGACGCGCCGCGCCCGCACCACCGCGGTGACCGCACCGTTGACTGCCCTGGCGACCGCGCTGGTGTCGGCCGCGATCTCGGTGGCGGTCGCGCCTGCGGCACATGCCGCCCCCACTGCCGGGCCGGTTCCTGCGCAGGAGGGCAGGCGCTGCTTCGAGGCCTCGGGCACCCACCACGCGAAGACCCTGGTGGGGAACACCTTCTACAAGTTCACGCACAGCCTCTCGTGGTGCACCGACGGCACCCACGTGGTGAGCGTCGACGACCGCGAGCACCGGTTCACCGAGGCCTCCGCATTCGCCACCTTCGAGTCCGTGATCGAGGACTCGGTCAGCCGCACCCCGGCCCGCGAGGTCACCAGCATCAAGAAGGCCAGGGTCGACAACTGCGTGCCCGGCCAGGGCTGCATCAGCTCCAAGTACCCCTTCGTGCGGCTGACGCTGCGCGCGGACGGCACGGCGGTGCCCACGACCGGCGAGTCGGAGTCGTAGACCGGCGGCCCGTCACACGTCCCCGGCGGCCAGCGCCTCCTGCGCCCGCCGGGCGACGGCGGCCACCAGCTCCGGCGGCTCGAGCAGCCGCACCCCGCCACCGAGGCCCAGCACCAGCCGCACCAGCCAGGCCGGGTCGGCGTAGCGCAGCCGCACCCGCAGCCGCTCGTCGCCGAGCTCCACGACCTCGTCCACCGGGTAGTACTCGGCCACCCAGCGGGCCTCGCGCTCCAGCTGCAGCACCGCGGAGCGGTGTTCCGCGCTCGGGCGGAACAGGCCCTCCGACACGTCCGTGGGCTCGGCATCGGGCGGCGGCGCCGCGGGCTCGTCGAGCACGGCGACGTCCTCGACCCGGTCGAGCCGGAACAGCCGCACCCCCTCGGCGCGGCGGCACCACGCCTCCAGGTAGGCGCGGCCGTCGACGATGAGCAGGCGCATCGGGTCGATCGTGCGCTGGGAGACCGCGTCGCGCCCGGCCGTGTAGTAGACGATCCGCAGGGCCCGCCCGCCCGCGAGCGCCTCGCGCACCGCAGCGGTGGTGGCCGCCTCCTCCCGTGAAGGAGCGTCCATCGCCACGCCCGCGAGCCCCGCGTCACCCACCGCGCGCTCCACCTTCGCCGCCGCGCGCCGCACCGCCTCGGTGTCGGCAACGCCCGGCACGTCCGCGAGCGTGCGCAGCGCCATCAGCAGCGCCGTCGCCTCCGCGGTGGTGAGCCGCAACGGGCGGCGCATCCCGGCGTCGTGGGTGACGGTGACCGTGTCGCCGGAGAACGACAGGTCCACCAGGTCGCCGGGCCCGTAGCCGGGCAGCCCGCACATCCACAGCAGCTCCAGGTCGCGGCGCAGCTGCTTCTCCGAGATCCCGAAGTCGGCCGCCGCCTCCGCCACCGGGACGCCCGGTCGCGCCAGCAGGTAGGGCACGAGCGACAGGAGCCGCGGCAGCCGCTCGGTGGCGCCGCCGGCGCTCACACCGCCCCCGACGGGGACGCCGCCCGCGCGGCCTCCGAGGTGGCGTGCGCCGCCGACGACGCCGCCCACGTGGCACGCACGGCGGCGGCGAGCCGCGGCGGGCCGAGCACGGCGACGTCCGGACCGTGCCCGGCCACCCAGCGGGCCAGGGTCTCCACGGTGCGCAGCTCCAGCTCGATCTCGTCGCCGTCCCGTCCGCCGTGGACGTGCCTGCCGACGACCCGGCCGAGGCGGCGCAGGCCGTGGGCGCGGCCGTCGGCCACCCAGACGCGGGCGGTGTCGGTGGCGGGCGGCGGGTCGACGCCCTGGCGGACCATGCCCATCAGGTCGACGTCCGCGGGCACCTGCACGGCACCGGCCGGCCCGATCGGGGTGACGGGCTCCAGGATGCGCGAGACGCGGAAGCAGCGGGGCGCGGCGCGGTCGCGGTCGTAGCAGCACAGGTACCAGCGCCCCCGCCAGGACACGACGCCCCAGGGCTCCACGGTGCGCCGCTGGATCGGGCCGCCCACCCCGCCGCGGCGGTAGTCGAACGTGACGGCCCGCCCGGCCTGCACGGCGGCGAGCAGCGGCGCGAACGCCGGGTCGGGGGCGCGCACCCGCGGCTGCACCCGCCCCTGCTCCTCGTCGACCTCGACGCCCGCGGCCCGCAGCTTGACCAGCGCGCCGTGGGCGGGCATGGCGAGCTCGGGCGAGTCCCACAGCCGCGCCGCCAGCGCGACGGCCGCGGCCTCATCGGGTTCGAGGTCGATGTCGCCGAGCTCGTAGTCCTGGCGGGCGATGCGGTAGCCGTCGACGGTGTCGAAGCTCGACAGCCTGCCCGTCTCCAGCGGCACGCCGAGCTCGCGCAGCTCGGCCTTGTCACGCTCGAACATCCGGAAGAAGGCCTCGTCGCCCCGGGCGTCGGCGTACCCGGGCACGATCTGGCGGATCCGCTCCGCCGTGAGGTACTGCCGGGTGGACAGCAGGCAGAGAACCAGGTTCACCAGCCGCTCGGCCCGGGCAGAGGACACCTCGGCATCGTACGACCGGCGGGCGGTTCGCCGTGGCCGACCGGCCGGACCCGTCCCCGTGAGTGGATACGAGTGCTCCAGCACTCGTATCCACTCACGGGGGGCGAAGCCCCTAGAGCGAGGCGATCAGACGCTCCACCCGCTCGTCGACGGCCCGGAACGGGTCCTTGCACAGCACGGTGCGTTGGGCCTGGTCGTTGAGCTTGAGGTGCACCCAGTCGACGGTGAAGTCGCGGCCCGCGGCCTGGGCGGCGGCGATGAAGTCGCCGCGCAGCTTCGCCCGGGTGGTCTGGGGCGGGGTGTCCTTGGCGGCCTCGATCTCGCCGTCGTCGGTGACGCGGTCGACCATGCCCTTGCGCTGCAGCAGGTCGAACAGGCCACGGCCGCGGCGGATGTCGTGGTAGGCGAGGTCGAGCTGTGCGACCCGGGGGCTGGCGAGGTCGAGGTCGTTGCGCTCCCGGTACCGCTCGACGAGCCGGTGCTTGATGGCCCAGTCGATCTCGCGGTCGATGAGCGAGAGGTTCTGGCTCTCGACGGCGTCGAGCGCGCGGCCCCACAGGTCGAGCACGCGCGCGATCGTGGGGTCGGCGCTGCCGCGCGTGCGGACGTGCTCCACGGCCTTGGCGTGGTACTCGCGCTGGATGTCCAGCGCACTCGCCTCGCGCCCGCCCGCGAGGCGCACGGTGCGCCTGCCGGTGAGGTCGTGGCTGATCTCGCGGATGGCGCGGATCGGGTTGTCGAGGGTGAAGTCGCGGAACTGCACGCCCGCCTCGATCATCTCCAGCACGAGCGTGGCCGACCCGACCTTGAGCAGGGTGGTGACCTCGGACATGTTGGAGTCGCCCACGATGACGTGCAGGCGGCGGTAGCGCTCGGCGTCGGCGTGCGGCTCGTCGCGGGTGTTGATGATGGGCCGCGACCGGGTGGTGGCGCTGGAGACGCCCTCCCAGATGTGCTCCGCACGCTGCGAGAGGCAGTAGACGGCGCCCCGCGGGGTCTGCAGCACCTTGCCCGCCCCGCAGATCAGCTGGCGGGTGACGAGGAAGGGCAGCAGCACGTCGGCGATCCGCGAGAACTCCCCTGCCCGGGCGACCAGGTAGTTCTCGTGGCAGCCGTAGGAGTTGCCCGCCGAGTCGGTGTTGTTCTTGAACAGGTAGATGTCGCCGCCGATGCCCTCGTCGACCAGCCGGCGTTCGGCGTCGACGAGGAGGTCCTCGAGGATCCGCTCCCCCGCCTTGTCGTGCGACACGAGCTGGGCGAGCGAATCGCACTCGGCCGTGGCGTACTCGGGGTGGCTGCCCACGTCGAGGTAGAGGCGGGCGCCGTTGCGCAGGAACACGTTCGAGGAACGGCCCCACGAGACGACCCTGCGAAACAGGTAACGCGCAACTTCGTCGGGCGACAGGCGCCGCTGCCCGTGGAAGGTGCACGTGACCCCGAACTCGGTCTCGACGCCGTAGATCCGCCGCTGCATCCGGCAAGCGTAAGCGGAGAGAGGCGACTCGTGTTACGACTGCGACCGACTGGTTCGTCTCGTGTCGTTCCTGCGGGGGCCACGGCTGGGCCGGGTGCGTAGGGTCGGCGCGTGCTCCAGTGGATCCTGCGCGCCGCCGACAGGACGGTCGACGTCGATCGCGCCGTGACGCGCAGGGTGTCGGCGCTGGCGCCGAGCCCGTTCGACACCGCGATGAAGACGGCCTCGACCACCGCCAACCACAGCATCGTGTGGTTCGTCATCGCGGCCGTGCTCGCGGCCCGCCGCGGCGCGGGCCGCAAGGGTGCCGCGCGCGGTGTGCTGGCCATCGCCGCCGCGAGCGCCACCGCCAACGGCGTGCTCAAACCGCTGCTGCCGCGCCGGCGTCCCCCCGCGGCCGAGCTGCCCGCCTACCAGACCCTGTCCAACCCGCCGACCTCGTCGTCCTTCCCGTCCGGGCACGCCGCGTCCGCTGCCGCGTTCGCCACGGCCGTGGCGATGGAGAGCCCGAAGCTCGGGTTGTCCCTCGCGCCGCTGGCGGCGTCGGTGGCCTACTCGCGGGTGCACGTCGGCGTGCACTGGGCCTCCGACGTGGCGGCGGGCGCCGCGGTCGGCAGCGCGATCGCGCTCGCCACCCACCGCTGGTGGCCCGTCCGGCGCTCCGACGAGGCGCGGGCGCGTCCGCTGGGCGCCGTGCCCGCGCTGCCCGACGGCGAGGGCCTGGTGCTGGTGTCCAACCAGCGCTCCGGCGACCCGGGCTACGACCCGGCGGCCGACTTGGAGAAGGCGCTGCCGAAGGCCGTGGTGCTGCGCTCCGAGCCCGACGTCGACATCGACGACCAGCTCGAGGCCGCCGTCGCCGAGCGCGACGGGTGGGTGCGTGCGATCGGCGTCGCGGGCGGTGACGGGTCGGTGGCCGCGGCCGCCACCGTGGCGGGCCGGCGGGGCCTGCCGCTCGTGGTGGTGCCCACCGGCACGCTCAACCACTTCGCCCGCGACGTGGGCGTGTACGACATGCAGGAGGCGGTGGACGCCACCGGCGCCGGCGAGGCAGTGGCCGTCGACCTGGGGGTGGTGGACGTCCACCCGGGCCACGGCGGCGACCCGAAGAGCCCCGCGGTGATGCGGCAGCGCTACTTCCTCAACACCGCGAGCCTCGGCTCCTACCCCGACCTGGTGCGGCTGCGGGAGAAGTGGGAGGGCCGGTTCGGGAAGTGGCCCGCGTTCGCCGCCGCGCTGGTGGTGGTGCTGCGCCGCGCCGAGCCGGTGCGGATCCGGGTGGACGGGCGCTGGCTCTCGGTCTGGCTCCTGTTCGTGGGCAACGGGCCCTACCACCCGCGCGGCATGGTGCCCGCGTGGCGGCCGTCGCTGGACTCCGGTCTCCTCGACGTCCGGTGGCTGCGCGCCGACGTCCGGTTCTCCCGGCTGCGGGCGGTGGCCGCGCTCGTGCTGGGCGCGCTCGGCCACAGCCGCGTCTACCACCAGCGCGAGGTCGGCGAGCTCGACGTCGAGCTGGCCGTGCCGGGCATGCTCGCCACCGACGGTGAGGTCGTCGAAGAGGCCGGGCGCTTCACCTTCCGGGTGGCCGAGCGGCCGGTGCCGGTCTACCGCAGGCACGAGGACAACTGGCGGGGCCGCGACCGCCCCTACCTGGGATGAGGACCGCAGCGATGATGAGGAGCGCGGGGCTGATCGCACTGGTGATCGCGCCGCTGACCATCTCGATTTCCGCGCCGGTGTCGGTCGCCGCCGTCCCCGAGACCGCTGCCGAGCCCTCGGCCGCGACGGTGGCCGAGGTCGTGCAGGCACGCGTCGGGGCCACCCGGCTGCCCGGGGTGGCCGTGGCCGTGGTGCACGACGGCCGGGTGGTGCACGTCGCCGGGTACGGGCACGGCCCGGGCGGCGAGCCGGTGGACGAGAACACCCCGATGCGGCTCGGCGGGGCGTCGGAGTCGTTCACCGCCACCGCGCTGGCGCAGCTCGCCGGGCCCGGCTTCGTCCCGCTGGACGATCCCGTGGTCGCGCACCTGCCCGAGTTCACCACGGCCGACCCGCGGTCCGCGCGGATCACGGTGCGCCAGCTGCTGGACCACACCTCCGGCCTGCCCGCCACCGTCCCCGCCGGGGAGCCGAGGTCGCTGGAGGAGGCCGTCGCCGGGCTGCGCGACGTCACGCTCGTGGCGGAGCCCGGGGAGCGGCGCGTGCGCAGCGAGGCCGGCTACCAGGTGGCCGCCCGGCTGCTGGAGGTGCGCACGAAGCGGCCGTTCGCCGAGTCCCTCCACGACCGCGTGCTGTTCCAGACCGGCATGCTCGACACCGCCGCGACCGCGGGCACCCGCGACCCGGTGCCGGGCCTCGTCGACGGGCACGACCGGTTCCTGGGCCTCAGCCGTGCCCAGCAGGAGCCCGACCGGTTCGTGAACGGGTCGGGCGGCATCGTCGCCCCGGCGCAGGACGTGGCCACCTGGCTGGGGTTCAACGCCGGGTACGGCCTGCGCACCGTGCTGGCGGGCGACGGGCTGCGCGAGGTGCAGCGGCTGGGGTGGGAGGACCGCTCCGGCGGCGCGGGCCCGCCCGAGCTGTGGTTGCGCGGGCGCACGGCCACGTCGTCGGCCACGCTCGTGCTCCTGCCCGACACCCGCTACGGCGTGGCGGTGCTCGCCAACAGCCGCGAGCCCCTCGACGCCGGCACCGGGGCCGGCCCGAGCGAGGTCGACGCCCTGGCCGCCGACCTGGTGGCCCTCACCCGGGGCGACACGCCCGCCGCACCGGGCCCGCCGATCGCGTTCCTCGCCGAGCTGCTCCTCGTGGCGGTCGCGATGACCGCGATGCTCGTGGCCGCCGTGGCGCTGCTGCGGTCCGGGAGGTGGGCGCGCAGGTTCGCGGGCGGCGGGCTCACGCCACCGCTGCTGCGGCTCCTGCCGTACCTGCTCCCGCTGGTGCTGCTGGCGTTCCTGCCGCGCCTCGCTGCTCCGCTCGTCGGTGGTGGCACGTTCGCCGACCTCGCCGAGGTCTGGCTGACGGCGCTCGTCGCCGCGGAGGTGGTGGCGGCATGCGGGCTGGTGGTGGCGGCCGCCCGTCTGCGCGCGCTCGTGCGTGTCAGCCCCCGTACGGCACGGTGAGCACCTCGAGGTTGTGCCCCTCCGGCGAGTCGAAGTAGAGCCCGCGACCGCCGTCGTTGGTGTTGAAGCCGGGCGTGCGCCGCCCGGGATCGGCCCAGGTCGGCAGCCCGCGCTCGCGCAGCCGCGCCGCGACGGCGTCGAACTCGGCCTCGCTGATCAGGAACGCGTAGTGCTGCGCGGCCACCTCCCCCTCGACCTCGAGGAAGTCGAGGCTCACCCCGTTGGCCAGCTCGACCACCGCGAACGGGCCGAAGGTCCCCGGCTCGGGCAGGCCGAGCACGTCGGCGACGAACCGGGCCTCGGCCTGCTTGTCGTGGGTGGAGACGATGGTGTGGTTCAGCTCGACGGACATGCGCCCAGCATGGAACCTCGAGCCCGCTTCAGGTCAAGAGCCGGATTCGCCGTTCACCGCGCCGCTGCCGGCCGGGGCGTCGTCGCCGCCCTTCTCCTCCCGCGGCCCACCGCTCACGGCCCGGTTGGCCTCCGGGAGCAGGTCGCGCAGCACGGTGCCGGTGATGCGGCGGAAGGTGCGGCGCGGCCGGTTGCGGTCGAGCACCGCCACCTCCAGCGCGCCCACCCCGAGCACCTCGTGGGCACCCCCGTTGGACGCGGTGCCCGACTGCAGCGCCTCCACGGCGATCGCGATGGCCTCGCCCAGCTCGAGCCCGCTGCGGTAGGTCTCCTTGAGCTTGGCGCTGATCGGCTCGGTGGTGCCGCCCATCACCACGAACTGCGGCTCGTCGGTGATGGAGCCGTCGTAGGTGATGCGGTACAGCTGGTCGGTGCCCGGGTCGGTGCCGACCTCGGCCAGGCACAGCTCCACCTCGTAGGGCTTCTGCTGCTCCACGAACGAGGTGCCCAGCAGCTGGGCGTAGCCGTTGGCGAGCCCGCGCCCGGTGACGTCGCGGCGGTCGTAGGTGTAGCCGCGCAGGTCGGCGTGCCGGATGCCCGCGGTGCGCAGGTTGTCGAACTCGTTGTAGCGGCCCACCGCGGCGAACCCGATGCGGTCGTAGATCTCCGAGACCTTGTGCAGCGCCGTGGAGCGGTTCTCCGCGACGAACAGCACGCCGCCGGTGTAGGTGAGCACGACGACGCTGCGGCCGCGGGCGATGCCCTTGCGCGCCAGCTCCGAGCGGTCGCGCAGGAGCTGGTCGACCGACGAGTAGAACGGCATCGTCACGGGAGGAACTCCTGGTGGGTGGAGGGGGAGCGGGTCACGGGGCCGACGTCGGTCATCCGCCGGGGTTCTCGGTGCGGGCCGCGACCACGTCACGCACGACCGCCTCGATCTCCTCCTCGGGCCGGCGCACGGCACCGTCCGCGCCGGTGATGCTGACGACCACGGGGAAGATCCGCCGCGTGAGGTCGGGGCCGCCGGTGGCCGTGTCGTCGTCGGCGGCGTCGTAGAGCGCCTCCACGGCGGTGCGCACGGCCCCGGGGAGGTCGGCGCCCGGGTCGTGGCGCTTCTTCAGCGCCGACTTCGCGAACACCGAGCCCGAGCCGATCGCGTGGTAGCCCAGCAGCTCGTCGTAGCGGCCGCCCGCGGCGTCGTAGGTGACGATGCGGCCCGCCTTCGCCGGCTCGGCGTCGGTGTCGTAGCCGACGAGGATCGGGATCACCACGAACCCCTGCATGGCCGCGGCGAGGTTGGCCTGGACCATCCCCGCGAGCTTGTTGGCCTTGCCGTCCAGCGACAGCGGCACGCCCTCGGTCTTCTCGTAGTGCTCCAGGTCGACCGAGTACAGGCGCACCATCTGCAGGCCGTTGCCCGCCGTGCCGGCGAACCCGACCGCCGAGTACGAGTCGGTGATGAACACCTTCTCGATGTCGCGCTGCGCGATCACGTTGCCCTGGGTGGCCCGCCGGTCACCGGCGATCACCACGCCCTCGGAGAACGTGAGCGCGACGATCGTGGTGCCGTGCGGCACGTCGAGACCGCCCGCCGACGCCGGTGCCGCCGCCTGAGCGCCCGGCGGCACCCGGCCGGGCAACAGGTGGGGCGCGGTGGCGGCGACGAAGTCGGTGAACGACGTGGCGCCGGGGGCGAGGTACGCGCCCAGGCCGGTAGGCACGCCCAGGGGCGGACGCTCGGGGAACGTCATGGTCGGGTGAAGGCCTCTCTCCGGTGCGTGCGGGTGGGGGTGCCTGGGCGCAGGGTGCGGCTACTCGCCGCCCTTCTGCACGTAGGCCCGGACGAAGTCCTCGGCGTTCTCCTCGAGCACGTCGTCGATCTCGTCGAGGATCGTGTCCACGTCCTCGCCGAGCTTCTCACGCCGCTCCTGGCCTGCCGCAGCGGCGTCGGCGCCCTCGTCGTCGTCGCCTCCGCCACCGCCCTGGCGCTTGGTCTGCTCCTGAGACATGCGATCCTCCTCGCGCCCTGATGGGTGTAGGTGAACACTACCCAGCAGATCGGCGACACGCCCGGGATTGTGGCCGGGCCGGTGGGCGCGTCACCGTCGTGCCGCACTCAGCCGCGGGTGAGCTCCTCCACGAGCTCCTCGGCGGTGCGGGATCGATCAAGCAGCTCCCCGACGTGGCGGCGGGTGCCCCGCAGGGGCTCCAGCGTGGGGATCCGCACCAGCGACTCGCGGCCCAGGTCGAAGATGACCGAGTCCCACGACGCGGCCGCCACCTCGGACGGGTAGCGCTCCAGGCAGCGCCCGCGGAAGTAGGCCCGGGTGTCGTCCGGCGGCCGGTGCATCGCCGCCACCACGTCGTCCTCGGACACCAGCCGCTTCAGCGACCCGCGGGTGACGAGCCGGTTGTACAGGCCCTTGGCCAGGCGCACGTCGCTGTACTGCAGGTCGACCAGCGCGAGGCGACCGGAGTTCCAGTTCAGCCCGTCGCGCTCGCGGTAGCCCTCGAGCAGCCGCAGCTTCGCGGTCCAGTCGAGCCGGTCGGCCGTGCTCATCGGGTCGCGCGCGAGGTCGTCGAGGACCTCGCCCCACAGCGTGAGCACCTCGGCGGTGGCCTCGTCGACGTCGGCGCCCATGGTGTTCTCGACGTGCTTGCGCGCCTTCTCGAAGTAGGCGCGCTGCACGTCGAGGGCGGTCAGCTTCCGCCCGTCGGTGAGCTCCACCAGCGTCTTGAGCGAGGGGTCGTGGCTGATGCGGTGCACCGAGCGCACCGGCTCCGCGAGGCGCAGCTCGTCGAACCGCACCCCGGACTCGATCATGTCCAGAACGAGCGCCGTGGTGCCCGTCTTGAGCAGAGTGGAGTACTCGCTCATGTTGGCGTCGCCGATGATGACGTGCAGCCTGCGGTACTTGTCGGCGTCGGCGTGCGGCTCGTCGCGGGTGTTGATGATGCCGCGCTTGAGCGTGGTCTCCAGCCCGACCTCGACCTCGATGTAGTCGCTGCGCTGGGCGATCTGGTAGCCGGCCTCGTCGCCGGTGGCCCCCAGCCCGACCCGCCCCGCACCGCAGATGACCTGGCGCGTGACGAAGAACGGCACCAGCCCGGCCACGATCGACGGGAACGTGGTCTGGCGCGACATCAGGTAGTTCTCGTGCGAGCCGTAGCTCGCACCCTTGCCGTCGACGTTGTTCTTGTACAGCTGGATGCGCGGCGCCCCGGGCACGGTGGCGGCCCGCTCCGCGGCCTCCTCCATCACCCGCTCCCCCGCCTTGTCCCAGATCACCACGTCACGCGGGGTGGTGACCTCCGGCGTGGAGAACTCCGGGTGGGCGTGGTCGACGTAGAGCCTGGCCCCGTTGGTGAGGATGACGTTGGCGGCGCCCAGGTCGTCCAGTTCGGACTCGGCCGGGTTGTGCATCGTGGGCGCCGACAGGTCGAAGCCGCGGGCGTCCCGCAGCGGCGACTCCACCTCGTAGTCCCAGCGGGCCCGCCGGGAACGCGGGATGTCGGCGGCCGCCGCGTAGGCGAGCACCACCTGCGTGGAGGTGATCACGGGGTTCGCGGTGGGGTCGCCCGGGACCGAGATCCCGTACTCGACCTCCGTGCCCATGATGCGGCGGGCGGTCACGAGACGGCCTCGACGACGTGCGGACTCATGCCCCGAGCCTAGCCGTCGGAGAACGGTGGCAGTGTCGGGTGGACGACCCGTGCACCCGCGATGATGTGCCCGTGCAGGACGCCGACGAACCGGTCGCCCGCTACGACGCGGCCGGCAACGAGATCGGGGTGGCGCCGCGCGGCGTCGTCTACCGGGACGGGCTGTGGCACGCGAGCACCGGTGTGCTGGTGCGCAGCGGGGACGGCGAGCGCGTCTACCTGCACCGCCGTTCCCCCGACAAGCTGATCTTCCCGGGGTGCTACGACTGCTGGGCCGGCGGCGTGCTCGGGCCCGGCGAGACGCCCGACGCCGCCGCGGCCCGCGAGCTCGAGGAGGAGTTGGGCGTGCGCGGGGTCGCACCGACCCCGATCGACCGCTTCGCCTACGACGACGGATCCGTGCGCTACCACGTGTTCCTCTACGAGGTGCGCTGGGACGGGCCGCTGCGCCACCAGCCCGAGGAGGTCGTGTGGGGCGACTGGGTGACGCTGCCGCAACTGCGGGAGGTTCTCGAGAACCCGGACCGCCCGTTCACCCCGGACGGCAGGATGGCGATCGAACGCTGGTTCACGAGACGAGGGGGAACGGGAGAGTGAACGAGTCCGAGCTCGCGTACGGCAGCGCCGGAGAGCTGGTCGACGCACTGGAGGCACGCACGGTGTCGGCGGTGGAGCTCGCGCAAGCCGCCATCGGCCGGATCGAGCGGCACGACGCCACGATCAACGCGATGTGCGTGCGCGACTTCGACCGGGCGCTCGAGGCCGCGCGCGCCGCCGACGCCGCCCGCGCGCAGGGGCACACCGCACCGCTGCTCGGCGTGCCGATCACGGTCAAGGAGTCGTTCCACGTGGCCGGCCTGCCCACCACGTGGGGCTGGCCGGAGCACGCCGGCTTCGTCCCGGACGAGGACGCACTGGCCGTCCAGCGGGTGAAGGCGGCGGGCGCCGTCGTGCTGGGGAAGACGAACGTGCCGCTCGCCCTGGGCGACTTCCAGAACTACAACGACGTCTACGGCACCACCGTCAACCCGTGGGACCCGACGCGCACCCCGGGCGGCTCGTCCGGCGGGTCCGCCGCGGCCCTCGCCGCGGGCTACGGCGCGCTCTCCATCGGCTCCGACATCGGCGGCTCCCTGCGCAACCCCGCCCACTACTGCGGCGTCCACGCGCACAAGCCCACGCTCGGCCTGCTGCCACACCGCGGCCACACCCCGCCCGGACTCCCCGTGCTGCCCATCGAGAGCGACGACCTCGCGGTGACCGGCCCCATGGCCCGGTCGGCAGCCGACCTCGCGCTCCTGCTCGACGTCCTCGCAGGCCCCGACGAGCGCGGCAGCGGCGTGGCCTACCGCCTCGAGCTCCCCGCACCCCGGCACACCGACCTCGCCGACCACCGCGTGCTCGTCCTCGACACCCACCCGCTGATGCCCACGTCGGCCGCTGTGCGCGCCGCGATCGAGGCGTTCGCCGAACGGCTCGCCAAGGCGGGCGCCCGGGTGGAACGGGAGAGCCCGCTGCTGCCCGACCAGGCCGAGGCAGCCCGCACCTACATGCGCCTGCTCCTGTCCACGCTCGGCGCCAACTACCCAGAGGCGGTCTACGAGCACGCGCGGGCAGCCGCGGCGCAGCTGGATCCCGGCGACCGGAGCCTCGCCGCCGAACGCGCCCGCGGCACGGCGCTCAGCCACCGCGACTGGTTCGCCGCCGACAAGGCGCGCCACGTGCTGCGCCACCGCTGGAGCGAGCTGTTCACCGAGTTCGACGTCGTGATCCACCCCGTGATGCCCACGCCGGCCTTCCCGCACGACCACGGCCCCGTGCAGTCGCGCCGCATCGACATCGACGGCACCGCCCACGACTACCTCGACCAACTCGTGCACGCGGGCGTGGCCACGCTGCCCGGCCTCCCGGCCACCGCGCTGCCCGTCGGCAGCTCCGAGGACGGCCTCCCGATCGGCGTGCAGGCCATCGGCCCGATGTGGGGCGACCGCACCACCATCCGCTTCGCGGAGCTGGTGGAACGCGAGTTCGGCGGGTTCACCCCGCCGCCGCTGGACCGGTAGCCGCCGACGCGGCCCGGAATGCGGGAGCCGGCGCGGCGTTGGGAGTGGCATGGCTCTCACCCGCGCCGACGGCCCGCTGTCCGCGGCCGCGCCCGCCACCGTCAACTACCGGATCGACGGCCCCGCCCACAAGCTGCTCATGCACCCGTTCCCGCGCCGCGTGCGCGCCGAGTTCGCCGGCCGCACCGTGCTCGACACCCGCGCAGGCGTGCTCGTCCACGAGACCGCGCTCCTTCCGCGCCTGTACGTGCCCGAGGAGGACATCGACCAGTCCCTGTTCGTGCCCAGCGACCACACCACGCACTGCCCGTTCAAGGGCGACGCCACCTACCGCACCCTCCGCGTCGGCGACCGCGAGGTGGCCGACGCGCTCTGGGCCTACCCCGACCCGCTCCCGGACGCGAAGTGGCTGGCCGGGTACGCATCGCTGTACTGGGAGGCGGCCGACGCGTGGTTCGACGAGGACGAGCAGGTGTTCGCACACCTCACCGACCCGTACACCCGCGTGGACGTGCGGCCCACCAGCCGGCACGTGCAGGTGCTCGCCGGTGACACCGTGGTCGCGGAGTCCCACAACCCGCTCGTGCTGAACGAGACCGGCCTCCCGGCGCGCTGGTACCTCACCCGCGAGGACGTCCGGGTGCCCCTGCACCCCACCGCCACCCGCACCCGCTGCCCGTACAAGGGCGAGGCGAGCTACTGGTCCGTCCAACTCCCGGACGGCCGGGAGCTCACCGACGCGGCATGGGCCTACCCGGATCCGCTCCCGGAATCCCTGCGGATCGCCGGCCGCCTCAGCTTCCTGCACGACGACCTCACGACCCTGGTCGACGGGGAGCCGGCGTAGCGGGCGCGCGCTCGGGGCGAGCCGCACACCTCGGTCGTGCCGAGAGCAGTGGCGTACGGCTCGGGCTGATCGTCACGAATGAGCAGCACGCCAGGGTCGTGCCGCCGCGCTGGCGTGCTGCTCGGCGCCCGGGCGCGGGTCATCGGTGACTCAGCTCGCCCCAAGGCTGATCACCAGCACACCAGCGCGGGCCTCGCGGCCGCCCCCGGAAGGCGAGGTCGGTCCGAGCCGCACACCGTGGTCGCGCACGAGCTTTGATGTGCGACTCGGGCTGTTCATCGCGAATGAGCAGCACGTCAGGGTCGCGGCTGACAACGCTGGTGTGCTCCTGGCTGCAGGAGCGCGTGCGTGGGAGCCCCGTTGACGCCTCAGCGACGTCGAGCAGCACCCCGGGCCGGCTCGGGCAGCCGCATCATCAGCACATCAGCGCGGCCTTCCCGCGCCGCCCGGAGGCATGGGGGGTGCGAGTCGCACATCATGGTCGCGCGAGAGCCGTGGTGTGCGGCTCGAGCTGGCCAACGCGAGTGAGCAGCACCTGAGGGTGGTGTCGGGCGCACGGGTGTGCTTCTCGGGAGCGTTCCGCGGGACGCAGCCCGTCCTCAGGACCACGTCGGACGCCGGGCCGGCCGGCACACCAGCGCGGCCCGCCCGGACCTCGCGACCTGCTGATCACCCGCCCACGCGCACCCGCCGGCGCGAGCCGTACGTCATGGTTGTGTCGACAGCTCTGATGCACGGGTCGGGCTGATCACCACAGATGAGCAGCACTTCACGGTGGCGCTGACTGCACTGGTGTGCGTCTCGGACCGATCACCGCGGACGGGCGGCGTCAGTCGTCGTCCACCAGGAGCGCTTCGAGGGCCGGGAGGGCGTCGACGATCCGCCGGCGCTCCTCCGCGTCGAGGCGGGCGAGCCGCCGGGCCACGAGCGCCGTGCGGTGGCTGCGGACCTCCCGCAGCACCTCGGCCCCGGCGTCCGAGAGCACGATCTGCACACCGCGGGCGTCGTTCGGGTCGGGGGTGCGGATCACCAGGCCCTGCTCGTCGAGCGAGGCGAGCACGCGGCTCATCGTGGGCGCGGTGACGGCCTCGCGGCGGGCGAGCTCGGACAGGCGCAACGGCCCGTGTTCCTCGACGGTGACCAGTGCGGACAGCTGCAGCGGCGGTATCGACTCCCGACCGTCGATGCGGATGCGGCGGTGCAGGCGCCCGACCACCAGCCGCAGCCGGGCTGCGAGCGCGGTCTGCTCCTCGGTCGCCACAGCGGTGTCCACGTCGTCGGGGGCCACGGACCCGGTCGTCATCGGCACATGGTGCCAGGTGCCGTCGGGGCGCGTGCTCACACCTTGCGCAGGCGGATCCCGGTGACGTCGTGCTTGGGGCCCTTGCGCAGCACGAGGGTGGCGCGCCCGCGGGTCGGGAGGATGTTGCGCTCCAGGTTCGGGCCGTTGATCTCCTCCCAGATGCTCTCCGCGCGGGCGATCGCGCCGGCCTCGTCGAGCGCGGCGTAGCGGCGGAAGTACGACTCGGGGTCGCGGAAGGCGGTCTCGCGCAGCCGCAGGAACCGCTCGACGTACCAGCGGCGGATGTCCTCGGTGGCGGCGTCGACGTACACCGAGAAGTCGATGAAGTCGCTCACCGCGAGCGCCGGTCCGCCCTCGCGGGAGGGCTGGGCGGGCTGCAGCACGTTGAGGCCCTCGAGCAGGAGGATGTCGGGGCGGTGCACGGTGGAGCGCGCCCCGGGCACGATGTCGTAGGTCAGGTGGGAGTACACCGGCGCCGACACCTCGGCCCGGCCCGCCTTCACGTCGGTGACGAACCGCAGCAGCGCCCGCCGGTCGTAGGACTCCGGGAAGCCCTTGCGGCCCATCAGCCCGCGCCGTTCCAGCTCGGCGTTGGGGTGCAGGAACCCGTCGGTGGTGACGAGCGCGACCCGCGGGTGCTGGGGCCAGCGGGCGAGCAGCAGCCGCATGAGGCGCGCGGTGGTCGACTTGCCCACCGACACCGAGCCACCGATTCCGATCACGAACGGGGTGCGCGCGGTGGTGGCGCCGAGGAACGTGCGGTAGGCGCGGTAGAGCCGCCCACCCTCCTGCACGTGCAGGGTGAGCAGCCGCGACAGCGGGAGGTAGACCTCGCGGACCTCGTCGAGGTCGACCTCGTCGCCGAGGCTGCGGACCTGGTCCAGTTCCTGCGCGGTGAGCGGGAGGGGGGTGTTGGCCCCCAGACGCGCCCACGACTCCCGGTCGAAGTCGACGAACGGCGAGGCGTCCTCCGACGTGGGGTCCCACATGTCGGCCGGTGGGGCCCACGCGTCGGGCAGCGCGGTGTCGGGCAGCGCACCGGTGCGAATGCCGCTCATGACCGGTCACGCTAGATCCCGGGCGGCCGGATCGCCCCTCATCGTGACCGGCGCGACTCCCGCGAGAAGCCACGTGCGTCCGGCCATACACTGGGGCCTCCGCTCCAGGAGGAACACGTCGTGCCCACCGAACCGGGCTGCAGTAGTCGGCCGGGTCCCACCCGGCGCTCTCTCATCTGCCCTGCGCACCCCCCGGGTGTTCCCCGCCGAGGTCGTGCATGACCGTCCTGTTCTCCGTTCTCGGGTTGCTCGCCGTCGCGGCGCTCACGCTCGGCACCGCCATCTCCGTGGCGTCCGAGTTCGCGCTCACGGCGCTGGAACGCAGCCAGGTGGACGCCCACGTCGCCGAGGTGGGCGACCGGCGCGCCCGGGCGGTGCAGCGGGCGCACCGCAACCTGTCGTTCCAGCTGTCGGGCAGCCAGCTCGGCATCACGGCCACCACGCTGGTCACCGGGTACATCGCCGAGCCCGCCATCGCCACCCTGTTCCGCCCCGGCCTGGAGGCCATCGGCCTGTCCCCCGGGCTCGCCGGGGGCACGGCCACCGTGCTGTCGCTGCTGCTCGCCACGGCCCTGTCGATGGTGTTCGGCGAGCTCGTGCCGAAGAACCTCGCGATCGCCGACCCGCTGCGCACCGCCCGCGCCGTGGTCTGGCTGCAGAGCGGGTTCGCCCACGCCTTCCGGTGGTTGATCAACGGGCTGAACACCGCCGCCAACTCGGTGGTGCGCAGGCTCGGCGTCGAGCCCGCAGAGGAGCTGCGGTCGGCGCGGTCGGCCCGTGAGCTCAGCTCGCTGGTGCGCAGCAGCGCGCAGCACGGCACGCTCGACGCGGGCACGGCCACGCTGCTCGACCGGTCGCTGCGGTTCACCGACCGGGTGGCGGAGGACCTCATGACGCCCCGGGTGCGGGTGGAGTCGCTCGCCTCCGACGCCACCGTCGCCGACATGGTGGCGCTGGCCCGCCGCACCGGCATCTCCCGGTTCCCGGTGCACAACAGCGACCCGGACTCGGTGCTCGGCGTGGTGCACGTGAAGCAGGCTTTTGGCATCGAGCCCGAGCGCAGGAACTGCGTCCACGTCGGCGAGCTGGTGCAGGAGGTGCCCACCGTGCCCGAGTCGCTCGACGGCGACGAGCTGCTCACGCGGTTGCGCAGCTCGGGTCTGCAGCTCGCCGTGGTGGTCGACGAGTACGGGGGCACGGCGGGCATCGTCACGCTCGAGGACCTCGTCGAGGAGATCGTCGGCGACGTCCGCGACGAGCACGACCGCGCCGAGCAGGCCACGGTCCGCCCGCTCGGCCGCGGCAGCTGGCTGGTGTCGGGGCTGCTGCGCGGCGACGAGGTGGCCGAGGCCACCGGGTTCCCGATGCCTGATGGCACCTACGAGACGCTCGCCGGCCTCGTGGTCACCCGGCTCGGGCGGATCCCCGACGTCGGTGACGAGGTCACGGTCGACGGGTGGCGGCTCACCGTGGTGCGCCGCGACCGCAACCGGGTGGCCGAGCTGCGGCTGGCCCGCCCCGGCTCCGAGGAGCAGTCGTGACCTCGGACCTGCTGGCCCTGCTCGCCGCCGTCGCGCTGCTGGGCGCCAACGCGTTCTTCGTCGGCGCCGAGTTCTCGCTGATCTCCGCCCGCCGCGACCGGCTCGAGGCGCTCGCTGACGCCGGCACCGGGGCCGCGGCCACCGTGCTGCGCGCCCACGCCGACCTGTCCCGGATGCTCGCGGCGTCCCAGCTGGGCATCACCATCAGCTCCCTGCTGCTCGGCCGCCTCGGCGAGCCCGCGGTGGCCCACCTCGTGGAACAGCCGATGGGGTGGCTCGGCATCCCCGAGGCCCTGCTGCACCCGATCGCCTTCACGATCTCCCTCGCGATCGTGGTCGTCGCGCACATCCTGCTCGGCGAGATGGTGCCCAAGAACATCGCCATCGCCGGGCCGGAACGCACCGCGATCCTGCTGGTCCCGCCGTTCCTGGTGTTCACCACGGTGATGCGGCCGCTGATCGAGCTGTTCAACATCACCGCCAACGGCGTGCTGCGGCTGTTGGGGGTGGAGCCGCGCGACGAGCTGGAGGCGTCGTTCACCTCCGGCGAGCTCGCCGACCTCATCGCCGAGTCCGGCCGCGAGGGCCTGCTCGACGACGACGAGTCCCGCCGGCTCACCCGCACCCTCCGCTCGGCCGAGACCACCGTGGCCGACGTGCTCGTGCCCGTCTCCGAGGCCGTGATGCTCCCGGCCGGACCCACCGTCGACGACGTCGCGCGCGCCGTGGCCGACACCGGGTTCTCCCGGTTCCCGGTCCGGGCGGCGAGCGGCGGTCTCGCGGGGTACCTGCACGTCAAGGACATCCTCGACCTGCTCGAGGACCCGGGCGCCGCCGTGCCGGACGGTCGCGTGCGCACGTTGCCCGAGGTGCCGGTGGACATGCGGCTGGACGAAGCGCTCGCCGTTCTGCGTCGCGCCCGCGCCCACCTCGGGCGGGTCGTCGGGGCGGACGGTGAGACCGCGGGGCTCGTGGCGATGGAGGACCTCGTCGAGCGGTACGTCGGCGAGGTCCGCGACGCCACCCACGCCCGCGAGCAGCGCGGCTGACGCAGCACTCCCCTGTCCCGGCGGTCGTCGCCGTGCGAGATCGTCAATCTGTGATTGACGATCTGTGGGCGTCAATGATTCGTTGACAGTGAATGGAGGTGCCGTGATCGCCCTGGACCGCGACGATGCGTGCTGTGTTCCTCCCTGGACTGCAGCTCTCCCGCGCCTTCTACACCGAGGCCGTCCGCCCGCTCCTGGACGACGTCCCGCACTCCGCCGCCCGCATCGGCGCGGGCTCCGAGGTGCTCGGCTTCGACACGCCCCGCTCGGCCGACCACGAGTGGGGGCCGCGGCTGGAGGTCTTCGTCCCGCCCGATGCGGCCGGCCGCGTCCCCGAGCTGCACCGCCGTCTCGCCGAGCGGCTCCCACGCACCTTCCGCGGCTTCCCCACGCACTTCGAGTCCGTCGAGGGCGACCACATCGGGCGCATGACCTCCACCGACGGGCCGGTGCGCCACCGCGTCGACCTCGGCACCGTCGGGCAGTGGTGGACCAGCCGGCTCGGCGTCGATCCCCGCGCGGGCCTGCGCCCCCTCGACTGGCTCACCCTGCCAACTCAGAGCCTCGCCGAGGTCACCGCAGGCGCCGTCTTCCACGACGGCCTCGGCGAGCTCGAGCCGCTGCGCGCGCACCTCGCCTGGTACCCGCCCGACGTCTGGCGCTACGTGCTGGCCTGCCAGTGGCGGCGCATCGCGCAGGAGGAGGCGTTCGTCGGCCGCGCGGGCGAGGTCGGCGACGAGCTCGGCTCGGCCGTCGTCGCCGCCCGCCTCGTCCGTGACCTCGTGCGGCTGGCACTGCTGCTGCACCGGCGCTACCCGCCCTACTCCAAGTGGCTGGGCAGCGCCTTCGCCACGCTCCCCGTGGCCACTGCCCTCGACCCCGTCCTGCGGGGCGCGCTCGCCGCCACCTCCTGGCGCGACCGCGAACGCCACCTCGCGGCCGCGTACACGACCCTCGCCGCCGTGCAGAACGACACCGGCCTCACCACCCCGGTCGACCCCGGCACCCGGCCCTACTTCAGCCGCCCGTTCGAGGTGCTCGCGGCCGACCGCGTCGTCGACGCCCTCCTCGCCGCCGTCACCGACGCCGAGATCGCCGCGCTCCCCCGCGTCGGCGCGCTCGACCAGTACGCCGACCACACCGATCTGCTCACCGACCCGGCCCGCAGGCGCGCGGTGGCGCTCGCGGCCCTCTGCCCCGCCTGAGTTCTGGTGCAGTGTCATCGATCGGTTGGCGATCGGATGGCGTCAATGATTCGTTGACAGATTGATCGCGATCGTGCGTATCAGCGCACCGGATTCCGCCCTCTCCCTCCTGGACGGGTGGGGCGGAGGGGACCCGCCCGTCCACTGCACCCCGCCGGCTGCGGAGCGCGGCCACGGGTGGGAGGGTGCCCGGCGATGTCGAGCTCCCCCACCACCGTCCCCCAGACCGGCTTCTTCGGCCATCCGCGCGGCCTCGCGACGCTGTTCGGCACCGAGATGTGGGAGCGCTTCTCCTACTACGGGATGCGCGCGACCCTGCTGTACTACATGTACGACCAGGTCAGCGCGGGTGGTCTGGGGATGCCGCAGCCGCTCGCGGCCGCGCTGGTCTCCGTGTACGGGGCGTCGATCTACCTGTCCGCGATCGCGGGCGGCTGGGTGGCCGACCGGCTGCTCGGGCCCCGCCACACCGTCCTGTACGGCGGGGTCCTGATCATGTGCGGCCACGTCAGCCTCACGTTGCCGCTGGGCAGGCCCGCCCTGTACGCGTCCATGGCGTTCCTCGTGGTGGGCGCCGGCCTGCTCAAGCCGAACATCTCCCAGTCCGTCGGCGCCCTCTACCCCGAAGGTGACCGGCGCCGCGACGCCGGCTACAGCATCTTCTACATGGGCATCAGCGTCGGGGCGGTGCTCGCGCCGTTCGTCGTGGGCACGCTGGGCCAGCGCGTCGGCTACCACGTGGGGTTCGGTGTGGCCGCGGTCGGCATGCTCGCCGGACTGCTGCAGTACGTGCGCGGCTGGAAGCACCTGGGCGACGTCGGCCTCCGCCCGGCCAATGCGATCCGCGAGGACCCGGCCGGGCGCCGCCACCTCACGCTGATCGGCGCCGCCCTGGCCGTCGTGGTGCTGACCGTGATCGGGCTGGCGCTGAGCGGTGGGCTCTCGGTGGCGGGCGTGGTCGACGCCCTGAGCGTCCTCGCGGTCGTCGTGCCGCTGGCCTACTTCGTGACGATGCTGCGCAGCCGGAAGGTCAGCGTGCTCGAGCGGGCCCGGGTGTGGGCGTTCGTGCCGCTGTTCGTGGCGTCGGCCTGCTTCTGGCTGGTGCAGGAGCAGGGCTACAGCGTGCTCGCCACCTACGCCGACACCCGCGTCGCGCTGGACGCGTTCGGGTTCCCACTCGCGTCCTCGTGGTTCCAGTCGGTCGGCTCGTTCGTGCTGATCGTGCTCACCCCGGCGTTCGCGGTGCTGTGGACCCGCTTGGGCAACCGCGTGTCCACCCCGCAGGAGTTCGCCGCCGGACTCACCCTCGCCGGCCTGTCCTACCTGCTGCTCGTGGTGCCCGCCCTCACCTGGGGACCCTCCGTGCCGGTCGGCCCGCTGTGGCTTGTCGCGAGCCTCGCCGTCGTGACGGTCGGCGAGATGTGCCTGTCCCCCATCGGCATGTCCGCCACCACCCGCCACGCGCCGGCGGCGTTCCGGAACCAGACCATGGGGCTCTGGCTCGCGTCGAACGCCGCCGGGCAGGGCATCAGCGCGCAGGTCGTGCAGCTCTACCGGCCCGACACCGAGGCCGCCTACTTCAGCCTCGTCGGCCTCGCGGCCGTGGTGCTCGCCGCCGTGCTGCTCGCCGTCGCGCCGCTGTTCGCCCGCCTCGTGCGGCGGGCGGAGGCGAGCACCGCTCAGGACGAGAACGCCGACACCGGTGGGCAGCTGCAGACCAGGTTCCGGTCGCCGTAGGCGCCCTCGATCCGGCGCACCGGCGGCCAGACCTTCCGGTCGTGCACCCCCGGCACCCCACCCCTCGGGTAGGCCGCGATCTCGCGCGAGTACGGGTGGTCCCACTTCTCGGCGATGCAGGCCGCGGTGTGCGGAGCGCCGCGCAGCGGGTTGTCGGTGACGGGCCACTCCCCCGCGGCCACCCGCTCGATCTCGGCCCTGATGCCGATCATGGCGTCGACGAAGCGGTCGATCTCGGCGAGATCCTCGCTCTCCGTGGGCTCGACCATCAGCGTGCCGGCCACCGGGAACGACATCGTGGGCGCGTGGATGCCGTAGTCGGCGAGCCGCTTCGCCACGTCGTCGACGGTGACACCGGACTCCTTCGAGATCGCGCGCAGGTCGAGGATGCACTCGTGGGCCACGTGGCCGTCTGCGCCCGCGTACAGCACCGGGTAGTGCTCACGCAGCCGCGCCGCCACGTAGTTGGCCGCCGCCACCGCCGTGAGCGTGGCCCGTCGCAGCCCGTCCAGGCCCATCAGCCGCAGGTACGCCCACGAGATCGGCAGCACGCCGGGGCTGCCGTGCGGCGCCGCCGACACGGCCCCCACCTCGCCCCGCCCGGGCAGGAACGGCACCAGGTGCTCGGCCACGGCCACCGGCCCGACACCGGGCCCGCCGCCGCCGTGCGGGATGCAGAAGGTCTTGTGCAGGTTCAGGTGACTGACGTCGCCGCCGAACGCACCCGGCCGGGCGAGCCCGACCAGCGCGTTGAGGTTGGCCCCGTCGACGTAGACCTGCCCGCCCGCCGCGTGCACCGCGTCGCACACCTCGCGCACACGGGCCTCGTACACGCCGTGCGTGGACGGATAGGTGATCATCAACGCGGCCAGCGACGACCGGTGCTCCTCGATCTTGGCGTGCAGGTCGTCGAGGTCGACGTCGCCGGTGGGTGCGGTGGCCACCACGACCACGCGCATCCCGGCCATCACCGCGGACGCCGCGTTGGTGCCGTGCGCGCTGGCGGGGATCAGGCAGACGTCGCGGTGGGACTCGCCGCGGCTGCGGTGGTAGGCCGCGATCGCCAGCAGGCCGGCGAACTCGCCCTGGCTGCCCGCGTTGGGCTGCAGCGACACCGCCGCGTAGCCGGTGAGCTCGGCGAGCCAGCGCTCCAGGTCGGCGATCAGCTCGAGCGTGCCCGCTGCGTCGGCCTCGGGCGCGAACGGGTGCAGGTTCGCGAACTCCGGCCAGGTGATCGGCTCCATCTCGACGGCCGCGTTCAGCTTCATCGTGCAGGAGCCGAGCGGGATCATCGTGCGGTCGAGCGCGAGGTCGGCGTCGGCGAGACGGCGAAGCCAGCGCATCAGCGAGGTCTCCGAGCGGTGCTCGTGGAAGACGGGGTGCGTGAGGTACTCGCTGGTGCGCGCCAGGTCGGCGGGCAGCGCGTCGGGCGTGGCGGCGTCGAGCGCCCCGGCGTCGGCCTGCACCCCGAACGCCGTCCACACCGCCTCCAGGTGCGCCACCGTGGTGACCTCCGAGCAGGCGATGCCCACCGTGTCGGCGTCGACGCGGCGCAGCGCGATGCCGGCCGTGTGGGCGGCGTCGGCCACGGCGTCGGCCCGGCCCGGCACGCGCGCCAGCACGGTGTCGAAGAACTCGCCGTGCACGACCTCCACCCCGCCGGCCCGCAGCCCGGCCGCCAGCACGGCGGCCATGCGGTGGGCGCGCTGCGCGATCCGCCGCAGCCCGTCCGGGCCGTGGTGCACCGCGTAGCAGGCCGCGACCACGGCGAGCAGCACCTGCGCGGTGCAGATGTTCGAGGTGGCCTTCTCCCGGCGGATGTGCTGCTCGCGGGTCTGCAGCGCCAGCCGCAGGGCCGGGTGGCCGTCGGCGTCGCGCGACAGGCCCACCAGCCGGCCGGGCAGCTGCCGGGCGTGCTTCTCGTGCACCGACAGGTAGCCGGCGTGCGGGCCGCCGAACCCCAGCGGCACGCCGAAGCGCTGGGTGGTGCCGACCGCGGCGTCCGCGCCCAGCTCACCGGGCGAGGTGAGCAGCGTGAGCGCCAGCAGGTCGGCGGCCACGGCCACCAGCGCGTCGCGCTCGTGGGCGGCCTCGATGAGCGCCGCCGGGTTGCGGACGGCCCCGGACGCGCCCGGGTAGCTCAGCAGGAGCCCGAACAGCTCACCCTCGGGCAACCCCTCCGCCAGGTCGGCGACGACCAACTCGATGCCCAGCGGCTCGGCGCGGGTGCGCAGCACGTCGAGGGTCTGCGGGAGCGTGTCGGCGTCCACCACGAACCGCGGCGAGCGCGCCTTGCCCGCCCGGCGCAGCAGCGTCATCGCCTCCGCGGCCGCGGTGGCCTCGTCCAGCAGCGACGCCCCGGCCACCGGGAGCCCGGTGAGGTCGGCCACCATCGTCTGGAACGTCAGCAGCGCCTCGAGGCGGCCCTGGCTGATCTCGGGCTGGTAGGGCGTGTAGGCGGTGTACCAGGCCGGGTTCTCCAGCACGTGCCTGCGGATCACCGCCGGGGTGACCGTGCCCGCGTACCCGAGGCCGATCATCGGGACGGTCACCGTGTTGCGCGCCGCGAGGGCCCGCAGCTGCGCCAGCACCTCGGTCTCGGACGCCGCGGGCGGCAGCGTGGACGCGACCGGCTCCTGGTCGCGGATGCCGGCGGGCACGGCCGCGGCGGCGAGCTCGTCGAGCGAGGACACGCCGATGGCCGCGAGCATCGTGTCGAGCTCGTGTGGGCGGGGCCCGATGTGGCGCTCGGCGAACGGGGTGCCCCGCTCCAGATCGGCGAGTGCGGGTCGGTCGGACACGAGATCCTCCAGGCGGAGCGGGCGGCGGGCCAGGGTGGAACCACCCTCCCCCTCTGTCCCCGCCCGCGACGCGGGCGCCTGAGAGATTCGCCCCGGCACACCAGGACTTTCCCCGTCGGCGGACGGGCACGCCCGTCGCTTTCCAGAGGCGTCTCGCCCGCACGGTCCTGGTGCCTGAGAGGTTCCGGGGAGGAGTTGCTCCTTCGGCGCCCGGCCTGGACCGGGACTCTCCCGCGCGGGTTCGGCGACTACCCGCCCGATGTTACCGCCGCGCCCCCTCCCCCACGCCCGCGGCACGCGCGAGTACGCGCGCGGCGTTCTCGTCGGAGAAGTACTCCGCGGGCGAGGTCACCCCCGCCGCCACCCGCGCGAACCCGTCCATCGCCTCCTGGTCGGTGCTCGCCGCCGCGAGCAGCCGCTGCACCTCGGGTGGCGGCGGCTCCAGGGACGCGATGCCGGCGGTGAACTCGTACATCGCCCGGACGTGCGCGTCGCGGTCGGACTGGTAGTCGCGCAGCGCGTCGTCGAACGAACGGGCCCCGGTGAGCGCCTCGTCCAGCGCGGCCGCGCACCGCTGCGCGTCCCGGAACGCGTCCTGGATCCCCTGGCCGGTGACGAAGTCCGTGTTGTACCCGGCGTCGCCGACCAGCGCCCAGCCCGGCCCGTAGGGCTTGCGGAAGTAGTTCGGCACGGCCGTGCCCACGAGGCGCGTCTCCCGCCGGGCCGCGCGCAGCCGCTCGGCGAACTCCGGCACCGTGCCGATGGTGGCGAGGTAGTTGCCTTCCAGGTCCACGCGGTTCGCCGCGAGCTCGCGGTAGGGCCAGCCGGTGATGACGACCGTGAGGTCGTCGTTCGTCGGCCACGCGGCGAACGCCCGCTCCTGGCGGTCGTAGGTCTCGAACCGCCCGGCCATGGGCAGGCCGCTCCAGTAGGCGTAGTAGCCGCACAGCAGCCGCGGCTTCTCGTGGTACTGCTCCGGGCGCACCGTGCGGGCCACCAGCGAGTGCAGGCCGTCGGCCCCGACCACCACACGCGCCCGCTCGACGACCTCCCGCCCGTCGCTCCCCCGGCCGCGCACGCCGACCAGCCGGCCCTCCTCGACGAGGAGCTCCGACACCGTGAACCGCTCCCGCACCTGCGCACCCGCAGCCGCGGCCGCCTCGACGAGCACGGTGTCCAGCACCGTGCGGCGCGGGGCGTACGCGGTGCCGGGCCGCCCGGTGATCGTGAACGGGCCGAAGTCGAACGCGTACTCCTCGATCGGCGGGCAGCCCGCCACGGCCCGCTCGAGCAGACCCCACCGGCGCAGGGCGGCCACCCCCGGCGCGTGCACGATGTGCGTCGAGAGCGTGTCGCTGGGGAAGCTCGCCCGGTCCACCACCAGCACGCGGTGCCCCGCCCGGGCCAGGAGCATGGCGGTGGGCGACCCGGCGCAGCGCGCCCCCACCACGATCACGTCGTGGCCGCTCATCGGATCGCCCCCGCCTGCACCGCGCCGAGTGCGTCCTCCAGGGTGGCGACGAACGCGGCCGGCCGGTCGAGCGCCGGGTCGTCGCCCGCGTCCTCGACGACGTGCAGCGGCCACCCGTACCGCGCGCTCGCCGTCTCCGCCACGGACAACCGGGTGACGAGGTCGTGCCTGCCCCAGATCAGGGTGGTGGGCACGTCGATCCCCGCGAGCTGCGCGGGCGGTATCGGCGCGGCGAACTGGCCGATCAGGCTGCCGAACGCGGCCTGCACGTGGTCGTCCCCGGCCACCTCCACCGCGTACGCCGTGAAGGCGTCCCAGCGCTCCCCCATGTCCGCGCGGACCCGCTCGAGGTCGAAGGCGCAGAAATCCATGAGGCGCTCGTAGGACCGCGGCGTCGGGGCGCCGAGGAAGCGCTGGACGGCCATCGCGAACCGCGGGTCGGGGTCGAACGCGGTGAGCCCGAGCGTGTCGACCAGCACCACGGCGGCGATGCGGCGGTGGTCCCCGGCGGCGTAGCGGGCCGCGACGGCACCGCCGATCGTCTTGCCGACCAGCACCGGCGGCACCGGGCACACCTCTTCGACGAGCTCGTCGAGCCAGCCCAGCACGCGTGCGGCGTCGAGCGGGCCCTCCTCCACCCGCGACTCGCCGTGGCCGGGCAGATCCGGCACCACCAGGTGGTGGGTCCGCGCGAGGCGGCGCACCACCGGCAGCCACGTGGCCCCGAACTCCCCCGGGCCGTGCAACAGGACCATCGGCGGCCCGTCACCGCCCTCGAGCACCGCGGTCGACACCCCGGCCAGCTGCCGGCGCCGCTCCCGCACCGGGAGCCCGGCCAGCAGGGTCTCCCGTGCGCGCTGCCTCACGTCCATGACGACCTCCCACGTGTCGGGCGTCCGACGCTAGGAAGTGGGGCAGTCCGGTCTCATCGGGCGAAGCACCCACGCGGGTGGATGGGCAGATCTGTGTAGGCCCCGGCACGCGACCCCCGGAGTTCAGGAAAGCCACATTCAAGGCCTCTGCGGCCCTGAATGTGGCTTTCCTGAACCGCGGCGGCGGGGGGCCTGCTCCTGCACGAGCCCGTGCTCGTAGGCGTAGGCCGTGGCCGCGGCGCGGGAGGAGACGCCTAGCTTGGTGAAGACGTTGCTCACGTGCCGGGCCACGGTCTTCTCGCTGAGGAACAGCTCCGCGGCCACTGCGCGGTTGGTCATCCCCGTGGCCACCAGGCGCAGCACCTGCACCTCGCGGCCGGTGAGCGGGCCGGCTCCGGCCGCCCTCGACAGGGCGCGCACCCGGTCGGCGTCGGGCACGGCGCCGAGCTGCTCGAAGACGAGGCGCGCGGCGTCGAACTCCATCTCGGCGGAGTCCGGGTCGCCGAGCTGCCGGCAGGCGAGCCCCATCAGCACGCGGACGCGGGCGGCCTCGTAGGGCGCGTCGAGGTCGCGCCAGGCCCGCCACGCCCGGCGCAGCACCTCCACCGCGCCGGGGTCCTTCTCGGCGACGCGGACGGCGCCCGCGGCGTGCAGCGCCATCACCTCCAGCAGCGGCGCCCCCAGGCGGTCGGCGAGCGCCTGTAGCTCGTCCGCGCCCGCACGGGCGGCGGCGAGGTCACCAGTGGCGATCATCACCTCGACGGCGGCGGCGAGGAGTCGGGCCCGGGCCGCGGGCGGCGGCACGGGCTCGACGTCGACGGCCCGCCGCAGCGCCGTGAAGTCGGCCGCCCCCTCGAGCGCGCGGCGCAGCATCGCGGCGGCCGCGTCCACCTGGCCCTGGGCGGTCCGCAGCAGCGCGAGGCCGGGCTGCGGTTCCGGGATCCACCGGCTCGCCTGCCGGTAGGCCTCCTCGGCCCGGGCGAACTCGCCGCACAGCCGGTGGACCTCGGCGAGCTGGTAGTAGGCCGCGCCGGCAGCCGGGTGGCCGCCCAGGCCCGCGCAGGCCGACCGCGCCTCGGCGAGCGCATCGGACCACGCCCCGTGCTGCAGCATGATCTCCGACCGGTGCACGAGGCACTGGCCCCGGTAGGGCACCAGGTCCGGCTGCGCCTCGCACCACCGGGTCAGCGCGAGCGTCCACTCCCGGGCCCGGCGCAGGTCGAACGCCTCCTGGCAGGTCTCGATCACGGCGCAGTAGAGGATGCCGGCGAAGATCGGGGAGACCTCGCCGGAGGTCACCGCGACCATCACCTCGTCCAGCAGCGTCAGCGCGGGCCCGGTGCGGCCCGCCGCCACGAGTGCCTGCCCCACGCCGAGCCGGCCCAGGGCCAGCAGGTCGGGGTCGCCGAAACGCTCGCCGAGTGCGGCCGCCTCGGCGGACGCGGCCTGCGCCGCGGCCGGGTCGCCCTCGACCAGGTGCTCCACCGCTGTCGGGACGAGGAGGTACCCGCGCTCCGCGCACTCCCGGCCCCACTCGTCGAGCAGGCGGCGCGCGCGGGCGAGCCAGCCGCTGCTGCGCGCCACCTCACCCCGCAGCAGCAGGAGGATGGCCAGTCGGGTCGCGTGCCACGCGGCCCGGGCCGGGTCGGTGGCCGCACACTCCCGGCACGCCCGTGCGGACAGGTCGTCGCCGGTGTCGTCGCGGCCGATCAGGTACGCCGCGGTGACCCACAGCTCGAGGTCGTCGGGCGGGAGCGGCGACTCCTGGTCGGCCGCGGCCAGCAGCGCGAACGCGCCGGCCCATTCCCGGAGCCGGTACGCGTCGCGTGCCCGCTCCCGTAGGTCCGCGCCACCGGCCACGAACCCGGGGAGGTCAGCTGATGGCGCGCCGCGCCCGGCGGCGGGACAGCTCGTCCTCCGGGGCGTCGTCGACGCTGCCGCCGTCGGCCCGCTCCACCGGGAAGTCCTTGATGGAGCCGCTGATCTCCTTCATGGCGCCGCCGACAGCGATGCCGAACACGCCCTGGCCGCCGCGCAGCAGGTCGACGACCTCCTCGGGCGAGGCGCACTCGTAGACCGTGGTGCCGTCGCTGAACAGCGTGATGCCCGCGAGGTCGCGGATGCCGCGGCGGCGCAGGTGCTCGACGGCCACGCGGATGTTCTGCAGCGACACCCCGGCGTCCAGGAGCCGCTTGACGACCTTGAGGACGAGCACGTCCTTGAAGGAGTACAGCCGCTGCGACCCGGAGCCCGCGGCGCCGCGGATCGACGGGACGACCAGGCCGGTGCGCGCCCAGTAGTCGAGCTGGCGGTAGGTGATCCCCACCACCTGGCACGCGGTCGGCCCGCGAAAACCGACGAGCTGGTCGGGCAGGCCGTCGAGCCCGTCTCCGAGAAGCGGGTCGGGGAAGAGCTCGCCCTGCTCGGGCGCGCCGGACGGCGGCTGCTCCACCGAACTCCTTCCGCCGGAGCCCGGCTCCGCCACCGGGAGGTCTGGCGGAGCCGACGGGCTTGAGAGAATCCGACGATATGAGTGCGGGAGCGCGCGGTCAACGCGGCGCGCCGCCGGAGCCGCGCCGGGGCCGCCGTTGACTACGGCTGGGCGCCGCGGAAGTCCTCGGGAGAGATCGAGTCGAGGAACTCGCGGAACTTCTCGACCTCGTCCTCCTGCTCGTCCGGGATGATCAGGCCGGCCTCGGCGAGCACGCTCTCCTCGGCGTGGATCGGCACCCCGATCCGCAGCGCCAGCGCCACCGAGTCGCTCGGGCGCGCCGACACCGTGATCCCACCGTCGAACACGAGCTCCGCGTAGAAGGTGCCTTCCTGCAGGTCGGTGATCCGCACCTGCTCGAGGCGCCGCCCCAGCGCGTTGATCACGTCCTTCAGCAGGTCGTGGGTGAGGGGGCGGGCGGGCTTGACGCCCTGCTGCTCCAGAGCGATCGCCGTGGCTTCCACCGAGCCGATCCAGATCGGCAGGTAGCGGTCGCCACTCGTCTCACGCAGCAGGAGGATCGGCTGGTTGGCGGGCAGTTCGACCCTTACCCCCACGACGCGCATTTCGCTCATCGCTCTCCTCCTCGCGATCCTGCGGTTCCGACGCTACACGGCGCACCCCGCCCGCGCCCGACTCCGGACGGGTCCCGGCGTGGGTACGGCGGGTGATCCGTCAGGGTCAGCCCCGGCCCCCGGACTCGCGCGGGCCGGTGAGGAACACCAGCCGGAACTTCCCGATCTGCACCTCGTCGCCGTTGGCGAGCACGGCGGTGTCGACCGGCTCCCGGTTGACGTAGGTGCCGTTGAGGCTTCCGACGTCCACGACGACGAACTCGCCCGCGTCGCTGCGGAACTCCGCGTGGCGACGTGAGACGGTGACGTCGTCGAGGAAGATGTCGCTGTCGGGGTGGCGCCCGGCGCTCGTGGACGCGCGGTCGAGCAGGAAGCGCGAGCCCGCGTTGGGGCCGCGCTTGACCACCAGCAGCGCGGAGCCGGCCGGCAGCGACTCGACGCCGGAGACCGGCTGGTCCTGGGCCGTGGGCTCGGCTTCGGAGAGGAAGTCCGCGCGGAAGACCGATGTGGTCTCCGGGGATCGCTCCGGGGGCACGCCGGGCCCGTCGTTCGTGGTCACCTCGGGGTCTCCTCCTGGTGGTGGGCGGTGTGCTGCCCTGCGGTGGGTCAAGTGTGACGGCGTCCGGGCGTCTTCGCGCGCCGGCGCCGGATCCCGCAAACCTACCGCGCGGCGGCGGTGGCGGGAGGGCCGGTCAGTCCCCGGTCAACTCGCGGTACGCGGCCGCGTCGAGCAGGTTGTCGGGCACCTCGCCGGCGAGCCGGACCTCGAACATCCAGCCCGCCTCGTACGGGCCGGAGTTGACCAGCTCGGGGTTGGCGTCGAGCGCGTCGTTGACGGCCGAGACGGTGCCGGTGACCGGGGAGTAGATGTCCGAGACCGACTTGGTGGACTCGACCTCGCCCACGCTGGCCCCGGCGGTGATCTCGTCGCCGACGGCCGGCAACTGCACGAAGACGACGTCGCCGAGCTGGGACTGGGCGTGGTCGGTGATGCCGACGCGGACGACCCCGTCCCCCAGGTCGCGCACCCATTCGTGGGCTTCGGTGTATCGGAGGTCCTCGGGGATCACGCGATGAGCCTAGTCCTCGCGGAGAACGCCTCCGGCGACCCCTGCCCGTGGGGCCGGGGTGCGCAACGCACGGACGAACTGGGCCAGGTAGAGGGCACCCGTGTAGAGGTAGAGCACCGTGCCCCACACCGCGAACGCGTAGGCGAACGGCCGGGCGAGATCGGCGAACCAGCCCTGCGCCTGGGCGGCCAGCAGCAGGGGGAAGGCGTAGAGCAGCAGGAACGTGGCGCCCTTGCCGAGGTAGGTGACCTGGTAGGGGCCGTAGCCGCGGGAGCGCAGCACCGGCAGGGTGGCGGCGAGCACGAGGTCGCGCGCGACGAGTGCGGCCACCGCCCACCAGGGCACGACGTCGCGCACGCCCAGCGCCACCAGCGCCGCGAGGATGTAGAGCCGGTCCACGGCGGGGTCCAGGAGCGCCCCGAGCGCGCTGTACTGGTCGAGCAGGCGGGCGAGCTTGCCGTCGAGCCAGTCGGTGATGCCGCCCACAGCCAGCACGACGACCGCCCACACGTCGGCGCCCCAGGCGGCGCCGCCGGGCACCAGCAGCAGGTAGAGGAACAGCGGGACCCCGGCCAGGCGCAGCACGCTCAGCAGGTTGGGCACCGTGAGCACCCGGTCGCCGCGGACCTCTGCCACCAGGCTGCGCAGCGTCGGTTCCGGCACGCGCCGAGCGTACTGACCCACCACCGTCGTCGCGTCCCGCGCCGGGCCGAGGCACGATGCAGCGATGGACGCCACGACGCTGCGCAATCTCCAGACCCCGCTGAAGGCCCAGTACCGGGAGGACCCGGGCTCCGCGCTCATCACCCTCGAGGCCGACGGCGAGCTGGACGGCACCGGGGTGGCCTGCCGCGTGCGCACCGCCACGGCGCTGGCCGAGGCAGGCCTGCACCCGGCCACCGGGGGCGACGGCACCCAGCTGTGCTCGGGCGACATGCTGCTGGAGGCGCTCGTGGCCTGCGCAGGGGTCACGCTGCGGGCCGTGGCCACCTCCCTCGGTCTCGAGGCGAGCGGCACCGTGCACGCCGAGGGCGACCTGGACTTCCGGGGCACGCTCGGCGTCGACAAGGAGGCGCCGGTCGGGTTCCGCGAGATCCGGCTGCGGTTCGACCTCGACACCACCGCGAGCGAGGAGGAGGTCGCCACCCTGATCAAGCTGACCGAGCGCTACTGCGTGGTGCTGCAGACACTGCGGTCGGCGCCCACCACCTCGGTGAGCGTGAGCGCGTGACGGGCGCCCCCGGCTCCCCCGGCAACGGGGCGGGTGCGCTGCTGCGCTCCCTGCTCGCCTCGGGCGTGGACACCTGCTTCGCCAACCCGGGCACCTCCGAGATGCACTTCGTCGCCGCGCTGGACGGGGTGCCGCAGATCCGGGCGGTGCTCGCCCTGTTCGAGGGCGTGGCCACCGGGGCCGCCGACGGGTACGCCCGGATGGCGGAGCGGCCCGCGGCCACCCTGCTCCACCTGGGCCCGGGGCTCGGCAACGGCTTCGCGAACCTGCACAACGCCCGCCGGGCCGGCACGCCCGTGGTCAACGTGGTGGGCGACCACGCCACCACGCACGCGAAGTACGACGCGCCCCTGCAGTCCGACATCCCCGCGATCGCGGGCGCGGTGTCGGGGTGGGTGCGGGAGAGCACGTCACCGGCCGACGTCGCCGCGGACGCCGCCGCGGCGGTGGCGGCGGCGCGCGAGGGGCAGGTGGCCACGCTGGTGCTGCCCGCCGACGTGAGCTGGGACCCGATCGACGAGCCGGACGCCGACGCCGTGCTGCTCGCGCCCGCGGCCGCGCCGCACCCGCCGCCGCACCCCGCCGCGCTGCGCGCCGCCGCCGCCGCGTTCACCTCCGGCGAGCCGTGCGTGCTGCTCGTGGGCGGCGACGCCACCCGGGCCGCCGGGCTCGCCGCGGCCCACCGGCTCGCCGCCGCCACCGGGGCGCGCGTGCTCGCCGAGACCTTCCCCACCCGCCTCGAGCGCGGCGCGGGCGTGGCACCGGTCGACCGGCTCGCCTACCACGTCGACCTCGCCGTCGCCCAGCTCGCGGGCACCCGCCACCTCGTGCTGGCCGGCGCCCGCTCGCCGGTGTCGTTCTTCGCCTACCCGGGCAAGGCGTCCGACCTCGTGCCGGAGGGCTGCGACGTCCACGCGGTGGCGCCGCGCGAGGGGTCGATCACCACCGGCATCGCCACGGCCGCGCTCGAGGAGCTGGCCGACCTCGTCGCACCCGGCACCGTGGCGCGCACGGCGCCGCTCGCCCGGCCGCCGCTGCCCACCGGGCCGCTCACCGTGGACAGCGCCGCCGCCGTGGTCGGCGCCCTCCTCCCGGAGGGCGCGATCGTGGTGGACGAGTCGGTGACGTCGGGTCTCGGGCTGCCCGCCACCACCGCGGGCGCGCCCCGCCACGACTGGCTCACCCTCACCGGCGGTTCGATCGGCTACGGGCTCCCCGCGGCCACCGGCGCGGCCGTGGCCTGCCCCGACCGGCCCGTGTGGTGCCTGCAGGCCGACGGGAGCGCCATGTACACGATCTCGGCGCTGTGGACCCACGCCCGCGAGGGGCTGGACATCACCACGGTCGTCTACCACAACGACGCCTACGCGATCCTGCGCCTCGAGCTGGAGCAGACGGGTGCGGCCGCGCGCCTGGCGGGCGATGGCGCGCGCGCCAGGGCGCTGCTCGACCTCGGCGGGCCGCAGCTGGACTTCGTGGCGCTCGCCACCGGGATGGGCGTGCCCGCGGAGCGCGTGGACACCGCGGAGGGGCTCGCGGCGGCGCTGCGGCGGGCGGCGGCCGAGCCGGGGCCGCACCTCGTGGAGGCGATGGTGCCGCCGCTCCTGCCCTGACCAGCCGCGACCCCGGCCCGCCCGGTCGGATCGGCGGCCGCTCACCGCGTCGATCACGCGGTTCGGCGTGAACCCCGGACCGGCCGATTCCACCCCCCGCGGGGCGACGTAGAGTGTGCCGCGCGTGACGCTGCGTCGGCCCGGGTCCGCCGGGCCGGCGCGGCGGGGCGCTCTCGATGGCCCGATGCTCTGCCACACGTCCCGGGATGCGTGATGACGACAACGGTCGAGGACTGCGGGGCCGTCGACCATGCCGTCGCCGTGACGGTGAGCGACGAGCAGCTCTGGCAGATCTGCGCCGAGTTCCTCGCCCACGGGCTCGCCCGCGGCGAGCACGTGGTCTACCTCGACGACGGCACGGCCGACCGGGTCCTCGAGCGGATGACCGACGACGGCGTCGAGGTGGCCGCGCCGCTGCGCGAAGGCCGCTTCGCCCTCGTCCCGGGCGAGCGCCACCGCTCACCCCGCGAGGTCGCCGAGGCGGTGCGCGCCGCGGTCGACGCCGGGCTCGCGGCGGGGTTCCCCGCCGTGCGCCTCACCGGCCGCCTCACCTCCATGGTGGGCGACGGCGCCCACGCCCTCACCGCCTACGACCGGGCCGTCGAGGACGTCGTGCGCGCCCGGCCGGCCCACGTGCTGTGCGTCTACGACCGCGCCCGCTGCCCCGACGAGCTCGTGGAGACGATCCGGGGCGCCCATCGCACCGAGGTCGTCGCGCCCGCCATCTACGACGACGGCCTGCTGCGGATCACCTCCCTCGGCCCGGGCGCCGCGCGCGTGGCGGGCGAGGTCGACCACAGCAACCGGCCGCGCATCCGCAGCTTCCTCGAATCCGCGCTCGACCGGGCGCTGCGCCTGCCCGACGCCCCCACCGACATAGCGCTCGACCTGTCGTCGCTGCGCTTCCTCGACGTCGCGGGCGCCGTCGGGCTGGTCCACGCCGCCGAGGAGTTCCCCGACCACCACCGGCTGGTGCTCACCGGCGTCCGACCTCGCGTGCAGCGCGTGCTCGACCGGTGCGGCGCGCCGTTCGCCACCCAGCTGGAGGTGCGCACCCGCACCGACCAGCCGCCGGTCGAGCAGCCCCCGGCCACGCGCATCCGCATCCACGCAGACCCCGACCAGGCGCGTCCCGACGAACCGCAGCACACGGACGCACAGCCCGAAGACGCAGCACCCAGCGAGCAGGCATCGGCATGAGGATCGAGACCACCCGTTCCACCAACGCGGTCCGGCTGGAGCACGCCGCGGGCTTCCACGGCTCCTCCGGCCACCTGCTCGACCAGCTCGTCCCGCTCGCCACGCAGGCGCTGCAGCGCGACGAGCCGGTCGCCACCGCGCTGCAGCCCGCCACGGAGCAGGCGCTCGACGAGCGGCTCGACGGTGCCGGGGGCCGGCTGGTCCGCCTGCACCCGCCCGAGGGCGGCCCGGCCGGCGCGTCGGCACAGACCGTCGCCGCGCGCTGGGCGCTCGAGCTGCGCGCGCTCGGTGTGTCGAAGGGCCGCCCGGTCACCGTGCTCAGCGAGCACGCCCCCGCGCTGGACGGCGCCGACGGCCGGTTCTGGACCGAGCTGGACGCGGCGCTCAACGTCGCGCTCGCCGACCTGCCGGTGCGCATCACCTGCTTCTACCCGGAGCTCCCGCTGCACCTGGAGATCCTCGACGGCGCCCGGCGCAACCACCCGCTGCTGCTCGACGAGGGCGAGCTGCGCCACAACCCGGCCCACCACGACCCGCGGGCCGTGCTCACCGAGCGGCCCGCCGCGCAGCCGCCGCTGCTCGGTCCCCCCGACGAGCGGCTCACGTTCAGCGCGTGGCAGCTGCACGAGGTGCGCACCACCGTCGAGCGGGCGCTCGCGGGCCACGGCTACGAGCGCGAGCGCGTCGAGGACATCGTGCTGGCCGTCAACGAGCTGGCCACCAACGCGGTGGAGCACGGCGCCCCGGAGGCGCGGATGTCGCTGTGGACGGGGCGCCACGGGCTGCTGTGCGAGATCGACGACGGCGGCACTCTGCGTGACCCCCTGCCCGGGCTGCAGGCCCCCCACCCGGCCGAGCCCCGGGGGCGCGGGGTGTGGATCGCCCGGCAGCTCTGCGACTCGCTGCACGTGTGGAGCGACGGTGCGGGTACCCACGTTCGGGTACACGCCACCCCGTGAGTAAGATGGCGGCTGACTCGCAGGTCACCCGGACGGCCGCAGTGCAGCCGGAAGTGTGACGAACATGCCCCTTGGCAACGCGGTCGCTCGGGAGAACACTCTGTCGCGGACTCGGGCGCCGTCGTGCCGCCGACGGGTCCCCGCGAGCACCAGCCCGGCACTCTTCCACACATGGGACGATCATGTCTGACGATCAGCGACGATCTCGTACGACGCAGGCACACCCGGGGCCGCGCCACCGGGTCGCCGGGCACGAGGTCGCCGGGCACCGCGTCACGGTGCTGGGATCGTTCACGCTCGTCTCCCACGGTGCCGCGGTCCCGCTCGGGGTCGACTCGCGCCGGCTCGTCGCCTACCTGGCGGTGCACCCCCGTCCGCAGGAGCACGCGGCCCTGGCCGCCGACCTGTGGCCCGGAGTTCCCGCAGCCGCGGCGCAGCGCCTCCTCACCGAGGCCGCCGCCGCGGTCGGCATCCCCGAGCTCTTCAGCGACGGCGACCTCGCCGGCCCGCTCTCGCTCGCCGCCGACGTGCAGGTCGACCTGGCCGACGCGCTCGGTCTCGTGCGGGCGCTCCCCGACATCCCGGCGGTCGACAGCCCCGACATCGGCCTGCTGTCGGCCGACATCCTGCCCGGCTGGACCGCGGCGTGGATCGCGGTGGAGCGCGAGCGGTTCCGCCAGCTGCGGTTGCACGCGCTCGAAGAGCGCAGCCTGCGGCTGTCCGCCGCCGGCCGCCACGAGGCCGCCGTGTCCCTCGCCGAGATGGCCGTGCACGCCGCACCCAGCCGCGAGAGCGCCCGCCGGGCCCTCATCGAGGCGCACCTCGCGCAGGGCAACATCGCCGCTGCCGTGGCCGAGTACGACGCCTACGAGGAGCTGCTGCGCTCCAGCCTCGGTGGTCCTGCCTCCAGCGGCCTCGACGCGCTCTTCCCGCCCTCGCCGGTGTGGCCGGTGCTGCGCGCGCGGCGCCCGATGCCGCGTTCGGCCGTCCAGCTGCCGGCGCTGCGTGCCGTCCGCGGTGCCACCGGTGGCACCCGCAGGCTGGTCTCGGGCGGCGGGGCCTCGCGCCCGTACTGATTCGTCTTTCTCCGGTGTTCCACCCGCGTGATCGGGTACCCGCAGTTCATGCACGGGAATTCTGATCTCGCGGGGGTGTGACGTATGCCGGGCAAGGACGCGATGCCGAGCACCGTGGAGCGTTCGGGCGAGAAGGCCCAGCGCACCTGGGTGGAATCCTACGACTCGGCGATGGAGACCTACGGCGACGAGGGCGGCCGGGCCCGCCGGGTGGCGTTCGCCGCGCTCAAGCACACGCACGAGAAGGTCGGCGACCACTGGGAGCCGAAGGGCCGCAAGGGCCCGTCGGACAAGCAGGCGTCGAAGGCCGGCCGCCGCAGCGACAAGCCCACCGCGGGCGGGGTCGACGCGAACGCCTCGAAGTCGCACCTGATGGACGTGGCGAAGAAGCTCGACATCCGAGGGCGCTCGTCGATGAAGAAGGACGAGCTGGTGGACGCGATCCAGAAGGTCAATTCCCGCAAGACCGCGAAGGCCCGCGACAAGAAGTGACCCGTGAGTGGATACGAGTGCGGGAGCACTCGTATCCACTCACGGCCGGTCAGGATCAGCTGAGGGCGCGCAGGCGCGGGAGCACGTCCTCGGCGAACTGCGCCAGGAAGCGCTCCTGGTCGTGCCCGGGGCCGTGGAACACGAGGTGGTTGAGCCCGGCGTCGACATAGGGCTTGATCTGGGCCACCGCCTCGTCGGGGTCCGAGGCCACGATCCAGCGCTTCGCCACCTGCTCGATCGGCAGCTCGTCGGCCAGGCGTTCCATCTCCACCGCCGAGTCGACGCTGTGCTTCTGCTCGGCCGAGAGCGACAGCGGCGCCCAGAACCGGGTGTTGGCCAGCGCCTGTTCCGGGTCGCGGTCGTAGGAGAGCTTGATCTCGATCATGCGGTCGACGTCGGCCGCGTCGCGCCCGGCCGCGGCGGCCCCCTCCTCGACGGCCGGGATGAGCTTGTCGGTGTAGAGCTCCATCCCCTTGCCGGACGTGCAGATGAAGCCGTCGCCCGCGCGCCCGGCGTACTTCGCGACCACCGGCCCGCCCGCGGCGACGTACACCGGCACCGGCTGCTCGGGCCGGTCGTAGATGGTGGCGCCCACGGTGCGGTAGTACTCGCCCTCGAAGCTGACCTCGCCCTCGGTCCACAGCGCCCGCATCAGCCGGATCGCCTCACGCAGGCGGGCGAAGCGCTCCTTGAACTCCGGCCACTCCCGCCCGGACACCGCGATCTCGTTGAGCGCCTCCCCGGTGCCCACGCCGAGCATCACGCGCCCCGGGTACAGCAGGCCCAGCGTGGCGAAGGTCTGGGCGAGCACCGCCGGGTTGTACCGGAACGTCGGCGTGAGCACCGACGTGCCGATCAGCACGCGCGAGGTGCGCTCCCCCACCGCCGCGAACCACGCGAGCGACGCGGGCGCGTGCCCGCCCTCGTGGCGCCACGGCAGGAAGTGGTCCGACGTGACGACGCTGTCGAGCCCCACCTCCTCGGCCCGCACCGCGTACTCGACGAGCTCCCGCGGCGCGAACTGCTCCGCCGAGGCCTTGTACCCGATCCTCAGTTCCCGCTGGCCTGACGCCACGATCCCGTCCTTCCGGTCCGATCACCTTGCTGCTGCCAGCCTGCCACTCCGGCGCGCCGCCTCGCGCCGGCGGCCCGACGGGGTCTCCTCAGGTCTCGGCGACCACTCGGTTCGTCAGGGCGCCCAGCCCCTCCACCTCGACGGTCATCGTGTTGCCCCGCTCCACCGGGCGCACCCCCTCCGGCGTGCCGGTGAGGATCACGTCGCCGGGTTCGAGGGTGGTGAACCGGGTGATGTACTCGATCAGGAACGGGATCGGGAAGATCAGGTCCTTCGTGCGCCCGTCCTGGCGGCGCTCGCCGTCCACCGTGCAGGAGACGCCGACGTCGGCCGGGTCGAACTCGGTGTCCACCCACGGCCCGAGCGGGCAGAACGTGTCGAAGCCCTTGCCACGGGTCCACTGGCCGTCGGCCTTCTGGATGTCGCGCGCGGTGACGTCGTTGCCGCAGGTGTAGCCGCCGATCACCGACCACGCGTCGGCGGCGGCCACGTTGCGAGCGGTGCGCCCGATCACGAGCACGAGCTCGGCCTCGGGGTCGACGCGCTGCGAGAGCTCCGGGTACACCACGTCGGCCCCCGGCCCCACGACGGCCGAGGACGGCTTCAGGAACAGCAGCGGCTCCTGCGGCACCGCGTTGCCGAACTCCTCGGCGTGGGAGCGGTAGTTGCGCCCGACGCACATCACGGTGCGCGGGGTGACCGGGGCGAGCAGCGCGACGTCGTCGAGCGGGCCGACCTCCCGCGCCGTGGGGCGCAGGCCGGCGAAGGGCGTGCCCTCGGCGGCCAGCACGACCCCGTCGTCCAGCACACCCCACGCGGGCGCGCCACCCGCCTCGTAACGAACGATCTTCACCGGTTGTCCTTCCTCGGGCGGCACCTGCTCACGGCCGCGCCGAGACTACGTCCCGGCGCCGCGGCGGCGCGCGTGCACATACCCTGGGCGGATGGCCGCAGAGCTGCTCGGGCGCGCACCCGCGCTGGAACGCCGGGGTGGCGCGCCGGCGCACGCCCAGATCGAGCGATGGCTCATGGAGGAGATCACCGCGGGTGTCCTCTCGGCGGGCGACCGGCTGCCCGGCGAGCGCGAGCTGGCGGCGGCGCTGCAGGTCAGCCGCATGACGCTGCGCCAGGCGCTCGACGGGCTCGCGCGCCGCGGCGTGCTCATCCGCACGCCGGGCCGGTCCGGTGGCGCGTTCGTCGCCGAGCCCCGGATCGACTGCGACCTCACCGGGGTCGCCGGGTTCACCGAGCAGATGCGCCGGGCCCACCGCCGGGCCGGCGCGGAGATCCTCGCCGCGCACACGGTGGAGGCGGAGACCGCGGTGGCCCGGGCGCTGCGGCTCACCCCGGGCGCCCCGGTCTACGAGCTGGTGCGCGTGCGCTCCGCCGACGGCGCCGCGCTGGCCCTGGAGCGCTCGTGGCTGCCCGCCGACCGGCTGCCCGGCCTGCTCACCCACTCTCTGACGGGGTCGATCTACGAGCTGCTCGCCGACGAGTACGGGCTCGCGCCGCACACCGCGATCGAGTACCTCGAGCCGGTGAGCGCCGACCCCGCCGAGGCCGCCGCGCTCGGCGTGGTCCGCGGCACCGCGCTCATGGGCGTGGAGCGCACGGCGCTCTCCGTTGGCGCACTGCCGGTCGAGTACGCCCGCGACCTCTACCGCGCCGACCGGGTGCGGCTCATGGTCCGCACCGAGGTCCGCCGCTGAGATCCGGCGCCTGCAACCCTCCCGCAACAGGTGCGCGGGGCGGGCCCCGGTCCATAAGATCCCCCCGACCGCTCCCACCCGCGACGCGAAGGCACACCAGCACAGTGGACCTGCAGATCGACCGTGCCCACGGGGCGCGGATCTACGACTACCTCCTGGGGGGCAAGGACCACTTCGCCGTCGACCGTGCGGCCGCGGAGGCGTCGCTGCGGCTGTGGCCGGCGTTGCGGGCGCACATGCTGGAGAACCGCAGCTTCATGCACCGCGTGGTGCGCCACCTCGCCGAACGGGGGGTGCGGCAGTTCCTCGACATCGGCACCGGCATCCCGACCTCGCCGAACCTCCACGAGGTGGTGCAGGCGGTGATCCCGGACGCCCGGATCGTCTACGTCGACAACGACCCCACGGTCCTCGCGCACGCCAGGGCGCGCATGACCAGCACGCCCGAGGGGCGCACCGCGTACGTCTGCGCCGACGCGCGCGAGCCGGACGCGCTGCTGTCCGCCCCGCAGCTGCGCGCCACGCTCGACCTCGACGAGCCCGTCGCGCTCACCCTCATCGGCATGCTGCACTTCCTCACCGAGGACGACCTCGCCCACGAGGTGGTCCGGCGGCTGCTCGACGCGCTCGCGCCCGGCAGCCACCTGGCGGCCTCGATCGGCACGAGCGAGTTCGCCCCGATCCCGCTCGCCGAGGTCCAGCGGGTGTACGAGGCCTACGGCGAGAGTGTCCGGTTCCGTACCAAGGCCGAGGCCGAGCTGTTCTTCGCCGGGCTGGAGGTGCTCGAGCCCGGACTCGTGCAGATCCACAAGTGGCGCCCGGAGCCCGGGGCCGCCCCCGTCCCCGACGTGGACATCGCGATGTACGGGGCGGTGGGCCGCAAGCCCTGACGGCCGGGGGATGCCGTCGGGGGGTGGCCCTACGATCGCCGGGTGTCCGATGCCCCGACCGCAGATCGCCCCGTCGCGCCGGCACCTCTCGACGTCCTGCGCCGCGTCTTCGGGTACGAGTCGTTCCGCGGGCAGCAGGCGGAGATCATCGACCACGTCTGCGCGGGCGGCGACGCGCTGGTCCTGATGCCCACCGGCGGCGGCAAGTCGCTGTGCTACCAGATTCCCGCGCTGGTGCGCCCGGGCGTCGGCGTGGTGGTCTCACCGCTGATCGCCCTGATGCAGGACCAGGTCGACGCGCTGCGCGCGCTCGGTGTGCGGGCTGGCTTCCTCAACTCCACGCAGACGTTCGAGGAGCGCCGCGACACCGAGCGCGCTTTCCTCGACGGTGAGCTCGACCTGCTCTACCTCGCCCCGGAGCGGCTGCGCGTGCCGTCCACCACGAGCCTGCTCGACCGCGGCCGGATCGCGCTCTTCGCGATCGACGAGGCCCACTGCGTGGCGCAGTGGGGCCACGACTTCCGGCCCGACTACCTGGCGCTGTCCGAGCTGCACGAGCGCTGGCCCGACGTGCCGCGCATCGCGCTCACGGCCACCGCCACCGAGGCCACCCACGAGGAGATCGCGCAGCGCCTCGACCTGCGCCCGGGCGAGCGGGCCCGCCATTTCGTCGCCAGCTTCGACCGGCCCAACATCCAGTACCGGATCGCGCCGAAGGACGAGCCGCGCCGCCAGCTGCTCGACCTCATCCGCACCGAGCACGCCGGTGAGGCCGGCATCGTCTACTGCCTCTCGCGCAACTCGGTGGAGCGCACCGCCGAGTTCCTGGTGGCCCAGGGCATCCCCGCGCTGCCCTACCACGCCGGGCTCGACGCGGCCACGCGCTCGGCCAACCAGTCCCGGTTCCTGCGCGAGGACGGCGTGATCGTCGTGGCCACGATCGCGTTCGGCATGGGCATCGACAAGCCCGACGTGCGGTTCGTGGCCCACCTCGACCTGCCCAAGTCCGTGGAGGGCTACTACCAGGAGACCGGGCGCGCGGGCCGCGACGGGCTGCCGTCCACCGCGTGGCTCGCCTACGGGCTCGCCGACGTCGTGCAGCAGCGCAAGATGATCGAGGAGTCCGACGGCGACCGCGAGCACCGCCGCAAGCTCGCCCAGCACCTCGACGCGATGCTGGCGCTCTGCGAGACCGTGGAGTGCCGCCGCACGCAGCTCCTCGCCTACTTCGGCCAGCGCGGCGCGCCGCCGTGCGGCAACTGCGACACCTGCCTGGTGCCGCCGGAGTCGTGGGACGGCACGGTGGCCGCGCAGAAGGTGCTCTCCACGGTGTTCCGGCTCGACCGCGAACGGCGGCAGAAGTTCGGCGCCGGGCAGATCATCGACATCCTGCTGGGGCGCCGCACCGCCAAGGTCGAGCAGTTCGACCACCACTCGCTCACGGTCTTCGGGGTCGGCACCGAGCTGGGCGAGGGCGAGTGGCGCACGGTGCTGCGCCAGCTCGTGGCTCGCGGGATGCTCGCGGTGGAGCCGCGGCACCAGACGTTCGTGCTCACCGAGGAGAGCCGGCCCGTGCTGCGCGGCGAGCGCGAGGTGATGCTGCGGCGTGACCCGAAGCGCCAGGCCCGCCGGTCCCGCGCGTCCGGTGCGCGGGCGGCAGCGCCCGACCTCGGCCCCGAGGCGGCCCCGCTGTTCGAGCGCCTGCGCGCGTGGCGCGGCGCCGCTGCCAAGGAGCAGGGCGTGCCCGCGTACGTGATCTTCCACGACGCCACGCTGCGCGAGATCGCCTCCCGGCGCCCCGCCTCGCTCGCCGAGCTGGGCACCGTCAACGGCGTGGGCGAGACCAAGCTGGCCCGCTACGGCGAGCAGGTGCTCGAGGCGCTGGCCGGCTGATCGCCACCGGCCACGCCCCGCTCACCGCCGCGCGGAACGCGGGAACCGCACCACGTTGGACCGGTCGAGCGCGTGCTCGACGAGCCGGATGATCGTGGACAGGCACGAGGACCGCGCCCGCGCGTCCATCGGCATCACCGGCACGTCGGCCCGCAGCCGCAGCGCATGGTGCACGTCCCCCGGCGTGAACCGCTCCGTGCCGGGGAACGCGTTCATCGCCACCACGAACGGGACGTCGCGGCTCTCGAAGAAGTCGACGGCGGCGAAGGACTCGGCGATCCGCCGCACGTCGACGAGCACCACGCCACCGACGGCACCGCGCACGAGCTCGTCCCACATGAACCAGAAGCGGTCCTGTCCCGGCGTGCCGAACAGGTAGAGCACGAGGGAGTCGCCGACGCCGATCCGGCCGAAGTCGAGCGCGACGGTGGTCATCGTCTTGTCCGGCACCGCGCGCAGGTCGTCCACCCCGACGGATGCGATGGTGACCGGCTCCTCGGTGTGCAGCGACGCGATCTCCGAGACCGATCGCACCAGCGTGGACTTCCCGGCCCCGAACCCGCCGGCGATCAGAATCTTCAGGGGGACGGGACCGGGGTCGGTACCGATGTCACCGGGCACGCAGACCCTCCAGCAGTTGTGTGAGCACGGCCGGGCTCGGGCCCGCGTCGGCGAACGCGGGCGGCGGGGCGTGCACGTCGAGCAGCCCGGCCTCCACGAGGTCGCCGACGAGCACGCGCACCACCGCCACCGGTACGCCGAGGCCTGCGCCGACCTCCACCAGGGACACCGGCTTGCGCGCCACCTCGATGATCGTGCGGTATTCGTCCTCCAGGTCGTGGGCCCAGCGCACGCGCTCGGTGACCGTGACGAGCGACTCCATCGGCAGCTCGCTCCCGCCCGGCCGGGTGCGCCCGCCGGTGAGGACGTACACGGGTACGAGCCGGCGCGGCAAGCGGTCGCGCGCGCGGTGCCGGGGACGACGCCCGGTGCTCATCGCGCCGTTCCCGGGCCGGCCTGCGCGTCGGGCGGGGGCGGCACGGACGGTTCGAACCAGGCGCCACCCGGTGGGTCGGCGTCCGGTGCCGCCTGCTCGCCCACGTCCTGGTGCGCGGCCCGCCTGCCGGCGTGGAACCGGGACAGGGCCTGCGCCGCACCGGTGACGTGGGCGGGCGGGAGCGCAGGACGGCCCGCCCCCGCCGGGCCGTCGGAGCGCAGCTGCGGCACCAGGTGCGCCTGCGGCACGCGGCGGCGCAGCCCGATGTACTGCGCGGCGTCCTCCCCGAACCAGGCGGGACCGGAGCGCTGCACGGGCAGTGCGAGTTCGGGGTGGACGTCGCGGGGATCGATGGCGGGTGCCTCGGGAGGCGCGAGCACCGCCGTGGACGCCGGGGGCAGGGGCTGCGCCGCCGGGAGCGCCACCGGGTACGCGCCGCCATCGGCGCCCGCCCCCTGGCGGCTCGGCTCGAACAGGTCCGGGGGCAGCGCGACCACCGCGGTGGTGCCGGAACCGGGGGTGCGCGACAGCGAGACCCGGACACCGTGGCGGGCGCTCAACCGGGACACGACGTGGAACCCGAGGCGCTGCGCCACCGCGAGGTCGACGTCGACGGGTGCGGCGAGGATCTCGTTGGCCGCCCTGAGGTGCTCCGGCGGCATGCCGACGCCCCAGTCCTCGACCACGAGCAGCTGCCCGCCCGGCTGCGTCCGGTCGGGGCGCATGCGGATCCGCACCAGGGTGTCGGGCGGGGAGAAGCGCACGGCGTTCTCGATGAGCTCGGCCAGCAGGTGGGTGAGGTCGGTGACGCTGTGGCCCACGACGGCGGGCCGCTCGTCGATCAGCACGGAGACCCGCGCGAAGTCCTCGGTCTCCGCGATCGCCGCCCGCACCACCTCGCGCAGCGCCACCGGCTCACCCCACACCCGGGCCGGTTGCTCACCGGAGAGCACGAGCAGGCTCTCGGCGTTGCGCTGCACCCGGGTGGCGAGGTGGTCGAGGGTGAACAGCACGGCGAGCGCGTCGGGGTCCTGCTCCTCCTCCTCGAGCTCGTTGATGATCTCCAGCTGCCGGTAGACCATGCTCTGGTTGCGCCGGGCGAGGTTCACCAGGAGCTCCGAGGTGAACCGCCTGCGATTGAGCTCGGCGTCGGCCAGCTCCCGCCGCAGCGCGTCCTTCTCCCGCTGGGAGTCCTCGGTGATCCGCCAGAACAGGGCCATCCCCACGCTCGCCACCAGCACCGCGACGCCGTGGATCAGCGACCACAGCCACGGGTTGGCCTGCCCGGGCCCGTGGTTGAAGATCAGCGTCTGCTGCCAGGCCGAGCCGATGCCGTGGCTCACCACGGTGAACAGCACGTTGAACAGGAACGGCACCCAGTCCTGGTACAGGGCGATGAACCCGATGATCACGAAGAAGTGGAAGTGGGCCTCGATCGTGCCGCCGGTGAGCCCGACCAGCGCCGCCGAGCTGTAGACGAGCCCGCCGGTGACCGCCACCGACGCCACCCGGCGGTGGCGGCGCAGCAGCGCGCCGACCAGCAGGCACGCGGCGGGCACCACCACCGCCAGCAGCACGGCGTCGGGCGGGCGCCCCAGGCCGACCCCGAACGCGGCGAGTCCGGGGACGTGCAGCGCGAGCACGGCCAGCAGCAACCGGTGCCGGCGCTGCCAATCGGCCTCACCGAGGCCGTAACCGTGCGGGATCAGGTCGACGACGGAGTTCCAGGCAGAGCGACGCATCCGCATCTCCACGACTGAACTGACGGGGGAGCGGAACGCACCGGGTCGGGGTCCGGGACCAGCCCCGAGTCGACGGCGGCACAGTGGGTGACCGTGCGAGACGAACTCGGGCAGGCGCGCTCACTAACAGCGCAGTGGTAGTCGACGCAGCGCTGTCATTCGTTACACCGGGTACTCCGGATCTCGACGGTTAGTACACGCGGGTGATGCGCGTTCAGGCGCGGATGCGCGCCCCCGACGGGTCGTGCAGCGGGCTCGCGGCCACTGCCGCGCGCTCCCATGTGCCGTCCACCTGCACGTCGAGCTCGGTGCCCTCGGCGGTGCCCGCAGGCAGGTACGCATAGGCGATGGAGCGCGCCACCGTGTAGCCGTAGCCGCCGGAGGTCACCTGTCCCACCACCTCGCCGGCCAGGCGCACCGGCTCGCCGCCCAGCGCCACCGCGCGCGGGTCGTCGAGCAGGAGGCAGCGCAGCGTGCGGGCCGGGCCGCGCTCGCGGGCGGCCAGCAGCGCCGCGCGCCCGACGAACTCCCCGTCGCGGCGCACGGCGAAGCCGAGCCCGGCCTCGTCGGGCGTGGTCTCGGGGCCGATGTCGCTGCCCCACGCCCGGTAGCCCTTCTCCAGCCGCAGGCTCTCGATCGCCCGGTAGCCGCACGGCCGCACCCCGGTGCCGGCGAGCGTGCGCCAGAGCGCGGCGCCGTACTCGGTGGGGCAGTACAGCTCCCAGCCCAGCTCGCCCACGTACGTCACGCGCGCCGCGCGCACCGGCACGTCGCCCACGGTGGTCTCGCGCCACGTGCCGAACGGGAAGTCGGCGTTCGCCAGCGACGTGGGCGTGAGTGGGGCGAGCAGGTCGCGCGCCTGCGGGCCCCACAGCCCGAAGCACGCCTCGGAGCCCGTGACGTCCGCGAGCCGCACCGCGGCGCCGCGGAGCCGGGCCTGCCGCCGCAGCCAGCCGAGGTCGTGCGTGCCGAAGGCCGTGCCGGTGACCACGAGGAACTCGTCCTCGGCGAGCCGGGTGAGCGTCACGTCCATCTCGATGCCGCCGCGGTCGTTGAGCGCCTGGGTGTAGACCACCGCACCCGGCGCCCGGCCCACCCGACCGGCGAAGACGTGCGTGCAGAACTCCGCGGCATCCGGGCCGCTGATCGAGATCTTCGCGAACGAGCTCTCGTCGAACAGCCCCGCGGCCTCGCGCACGGCGCGGTGCTCGGGCTCCACGCACGGCGACCAGTGCCGCCCGGCCCACCCGCGCGGCCGCAGCTCCTCCGGCCCCGCGTCGGAGTAGTGGTTCACCCGCTCCCAGCCCGCCTTCTCCCCGAAGACGGCGCCGTGCTCGGCGTGCCACCCGTAGGCGGGCGAGGTGCGCAGGGGGCGGCCCGCTGTGCGCTCGGCCGCCGGGTAGCGGATGTCGTAGTAGCTCTCGTAGTTCTCGACGGTGCGGGCGAGGGTGTAGCCGGGCGAGCGGTAGTGGCGGCCGAAGCGGCGCACGTCCATGTGCCACAGGTCCATGCCCGGGTCGCCGTCCACGATCCAGTCGGCCATCACGCGCCCGATCCCGCCTGCGCCGGCGATGCCGTGCGCGCAGAACCCCGCGGCGACGAAGAAGCCCGCCACCTCGGTCTCGCCGAGGCAGAACTCGTTGTCCGGGGTGAACGCCTCCGGACCGTTGATCATGGTGGTGATCCCGGTGTCGGCGAGGGTGGGCACCCGGACCTGCGCGTTCTCGATGATCTCGGAGAACCGGTCCCAGTCCGGCGACAGCAGCTTGCCGTTGAAGTCGGCGGGCACGGCGTCGTAGGCGCTGCCGGTGGCGGTCCACGGCGCCGACTGCCGCTCGTAGCCGCCCATGACGAGACCGTCGACCTCCTGGCGGTAGTAGACGAGCAGGTCGGGGTCGCGCAGGGACGGCAGCGGGCGGTCGGCGGGCATCGACCCGGCGGGCAGCGGCTGGGTCACGACGTACTGGTGCGACATCGGCACCACCGGGATCCGCACGCCCGCGAGCCGGCCGATCTCGGCCGCGAACATCCCGCCGCAGTCGACCACGAGCTCGCACTCGACGGTGTACTCGTCGCCGCCGTTCTCGACCCGCACGCCACTGACCTGGCCTTTCACCGTGTTGATCGCAATGACACGGCTTCGTTGTGCGATCGTGACCCCGTTCGCGCGGGCCAGCGAAGCGAGGGCGTAGCACAGGCGCGACGGGTCCACGTGACCGTCGGTCGGGGTGTAGGCCGCACCGAGCACGCCATCCGTGCTCATCAGCGGAAACAGCTCCTTCGCCGCCTCCGCGGAGATGAGCTCCAGGGGTAGTCCGGACCGCGCCGCCCAGCCCGCCTGGCGCCGGATCTCCTCCAGGCGCTCAGGCGAGGAGGCCAGCCGCAGCGATCCCGACTCGACCCACCCCGGGGCGTGCTCGCCACCCGCCGCCTCGAGCTTGCGGTACAGCTCGGCGGAGTACACGTTCATCCTGGTCAGCGCCGGGTCGGAGCGCAGCTGGCCCACGAGGCCTGCCGAGTGGAACGTCGATCCACTGGTGAGTTCGGAGCGCTCGAGCAACAGGACATCCCGCTCACCGCGCTCAGCGAGGTGGTACGCCACACTGGCGCCGCCCACCCCTCCACCGATGATCACGATGCGGGCACGGCCGGGCAACACGTCTGGCATGACCCGCACCTTACGGTCTAGACCGTATTTGACGCGACTTCTACCATCCCCCAGTGGAGTTGACCACGACAGTGCTCGAACCGGACCTGGAAGCCCTGCTCGACACGATTCCGTGCACGGCCCGTCACCCTCGCACCGTCGTGGACCTACCTGGTGGTCTCACCAATCGCAACCTCAAGGTCACCAATGGTGACGGCACGTGCGTGGTGCGGATCCCGGCGGCCGGGAAGAGCCTGCTCGGCATCGACCGTGACGTCGAACACGCCAATTCGGTCGCCGCGGCGGAGGCCGGCGTGGGGGCACCCGTCCTGCACTACCGGCCCGGCGAGGGACTCGCCGTCGGCTTCCTCCCCGGACGGGCGCTCGGCGACGCCGACCTGCAGCGGCCCGACGTCCTGCACCGCGTGGCCGCGGCCTGCCGCACGCTGCACGCCGGACCGCGGTTCGTCAACGACTTCGACATGTTCGAGGTGCAGGCCCGCTACCGGCGGATCGTCGCCGAGCACGGCTTCCGGCTCCCGGACCGCTACGACGAGTTCGCTCCCGCGGTGGAGCGCATCCGCGAGGCGCTCGGCCCCCGCACCGACACGGTCCCCTGCAACAACGACCTGCTCGCCGAGAACTTGCTCGACGACGGCGAGCGCGTGCGGATCATCGACTACGAGTACTCGGGCAACAACGACCCGTGCTTCGAACTCGGGAACATCTGGAGCGAGGCCACCCTGCCGCTCCCCCTGCTCGACGAGCTCGTCACGGCCTACTACGGGCGGCCGCGCCCGCGGCAGGTCGCGCGAGCTCGCCTGTTCGCCCTGATGTCCCAGTACGGCTGGACGCTCTGGGCGGCCATCCAAGACGGCTCCAGCCCCCTCGACTTCGACTTCTGGTCCTGGGGGATGGAGAAGTACGACCGCGCTGTCGCGGCGTTCGACGGACCCGACCTCGAGCAGCTGCTCGTGGCGGCCACTCAACCGGAATGACCACGATCCACCCCCCGAACCACCGAGGAGCCCCCGTGGCCGCCACCGAGGGTGCCCAGCGCACCGACGACGAGGCGATCCTGCATCGCCTCGGCTATGCCCAAGTGCTGTATCGCGAGATGGGCGGGTTCTCCAACTTCGCCATCTCGTTCACGATCATCTCGATCCTCGCGGGCTGCCTGACGTCGTACTACCTCGCGTTCAACAACGGCGGCCCGGTCGCCGTGACGTGGGGATGGCTGCTCGTCGGTGCGTTCTGCATCCTGGTCGCGATGGCGATGGGTGAGATCGCCTCCGCGATGCCCACCGCGGGCGCGCTCTACTTCTGGGCCTCCAAGCTCGGCGGGCCCACGTGGGGCTGGTTCACCGGCTGGTTCAACCTGGTCGGCGAGATCGCGGTCACCGCGGCGATCCAGTACGGCTCGGCGATCTTCGCGACCGCGCTGCTGAACCTCTGGTTCCCGGGAATGGGAAACGAGAGCGGCACCATCTTCATCGTCTTCACGGTGATCGCCGCGCTGCAGCTCGGGCTCAACCTGCTCAACATCAACGTCCTCGCGCTGCTCAACACCATCTCGGCGTGGTGGCACATGGTCGGCGTCGCGGTCGTCGTCGCCGTGCTGATCGCGGTGCCGGACAACCACCAGTCCGCCGCCTTCGTGTTCGGCGAGACGATCAACAACTCCGGCTTCTCCGACACCGCCTTCTGGTTCGTCTTCGGCATCGGCCTGCTGATGTCGCAGTACACGATCACCGGCTTCGACGCCTCCGCGCACATGAGCGAGGAGACGCGCGGCGCGTCCCGCACCGCAGCGCTCGGCATGATCATGGCGGTCGTCGCATCCGTGGTGTTCGGCTTCATCCTGCTGGTCGCGGTGACATTCGCGGTGCCGGACGTGCAGGGCGTGATCGACGCCGGTGGCGACGCCGTCATCTACATCTGGACGGAGGCGCTCGGCGACACCTGGACCCAGTTCCTGCTGATCATCGCCGTGATCGCGCAGCTGTTCTGCGGCACCGCGTCGGTCACGGCGTCCTCGCGGATGATGTTCGCGTTCTCCCGCGACCGGGCCGTGCCCTTCCACAACATCTGGCGCAAGGTCGCGAGCAACCGCGCACCCGTCAACGCCGTCACCGCGATCTGCGTCCTGTCCTGGGCGCTGATGCTCCCCACGCTCGTCAACGGCGTGCTCGGCTACGCGGTCGGCACCTCGATCGCCGTCATCGGGCTCTACATCGCCTTCGGCCTGCCGATCATCCTGCGCATCAAGGCGGGCGACCGGTTCGAGCCGGGCGCCTGGAGCCTCGGCAAGCACTACAAGTGGGTCTCCACGATCGCGGTGGTCTGGATCGGCCTGGTGTGCATCCTGTTCCTGATGCCGCTCTCCCCCGCCGGCGTGCCGTTCTCCGAGGAATTCGACTGGGAAGCGGTCAACTACGCGCCCATCACCGTGTTCGGCGCGCTGGTGCTGTTCGGCGGCTGGTACCTGCTGTCGGCCCGCACCTGGTTCACCGGGCCGGTTCCGGAGGGCGGCTCGCTCGCGGAGCTGCAGAGCATCGAGGACCAGCTCGAGGCCGAGGCGCACGGCGCGGGTGGCCCCGGTGCCGCGAAGGCGCCCGCCGCCCCGGCGGCCGCCGGAGGCGTGGCGGTGGCCGAGAAGGTGGACACCACCGACGACGCTGCGGAGAAGGCTCCCGAGAAGAACGACACCGCCGCGGGCGACTCCTCGGAGAAGGCCACCGAGGAGAAGGCCACCGAGGAGGACGCCGGCGAGGCCGTGGAGAAGCCCGAGCAGGATGCGGGGGCTGCCGAGGTCGCCGACGCGGCGGCCGAGGCAGACGCACCGGTGAAGGCGGAGGCCGAGGCTCCGGCCGAGGCGGCCGCCGACGCCACCGAGGCGGACACGCAGGCCGAGGCCGAGACCGCGGCAGTCGCCCCGTCCGAAGCCGAGCCCGCAGCCGAGACCGTCGCCGAGCCCGAGCCCGAGCCCGTCGCCGAGCCGGTTGCCGAGGCGCCGGCGGCCGCGGCCGCGATCAGCCCCGAGGTCCGGGCCGAGCTGAAGGAGGAGCTGAAGGCCGAGCTCAAGAGCGAGCTGCTCGAGGAGCTCAAGGCCGAGCTCAAGACCGCGGGCGCCGCGAACGGCCGGAGCACGCGCAGCAGCTCCACGCGGACGAGCAAGACCACCCGCAGCCGCTCCTCGGCCAACGGCAAGGCCAAGGCCCCCGCCGAGTCCACTGCCGAGGCCGCTGCGGAGCCCGACGCCGGGCCCGACGCCGAGACACCGGCGAAGTAAGGCACCAGGATGGACGAACGGCACTCCCCGCCGGTACAGCCGGAGTGGGAGTGCCGTTCGTCGTGATCGCCCCCGGAAGGACACCCATGGCCCGCACCGGCATGCTCACCCTCGAGCAGCTGCGCACGTCCGTCGACGACGGCGCGATCGACACCGTCCTCGTCGCGTTCACCGACATGCAGGGCCGCCTGCAGGGCAAGCGGTGCGCGGCGCAGTACTTCCTCGACGAGGTCGTGCCGCACGCCGCCGAGGCGTGCAACTACCTGCTGGCGGTCGACGTCGAGATGAACACGGTCGACGGCTACGCGATGTCGAGCTGGGACCGCGGCTACGGCGACTTCGTGCTGGTGCCGGACATGTCCACGCTGCGGCTCGTGCCGTGGCACGAGGCCACGGCGCTCGTGCTGTGCGACGTGCAGTGGGCCGACGGCACGCCGGTGGTGCCCTCGCCGCGCCAGATCCTGCGCGCGCAGCTCGAGCGGCTCGCCGCGCACGGCCTCACCGCCGACGTGGGCACCGAGCTGGAGTTCATGCTGTTCGCCGACTCGTTCGACACGGCGTGGCGCAAGGGCTACCACGCGCTCGAGCCCGCGAACCTCTACAACGTCGACTACTCGATGATCGGCACCGGCCGGGTGGAGCCGGTGCTGCGGCGCATCCGCAACGGGATGGCGGGCGCGGGGATGGTCGTCGAGTCGGCGAAGGGCGAGTGCAACCTCGGCCAGCACGAGATCGCGTTCCGCTACGCCGACGCCCTCACCACCTGCGACAACCACTCGATCTACAAGACGGGCGCCAAGGAGATCGCCGACCAGGCCGGCATGGCGCTGACCTTCATGGCGAAGTACGACGAGCGCGAGGGCAACTCGTGCCACATCCACATCTCGTTGCGGGGTGCGGACGGTCCGGTGTCGGCCGGGGAAGGCGAGCACGGGTTCTCGCCGCTGTTCGCGCACTTCATCGCCGGTCAGCAGGCCTGCCTGCGCGAGCTGACCTACCTGTTCGCGCCGAACATCAACTCCTACAAGCGCTTCGCGGACGGCAGCTTCGCCCCCACCGCGGTGGAGTGGGGGCTGGACAACCGCACGTGCGCGCTGCGGGTGGTCGGGCACGGGCCGTCGCTGCGCGTGGAGAACCGGGTGCCCGGCGGGGACGTGAACCCCTACCTCGCGGTGGCCGCGCTCATCGCGGCGGGGCTGCACGGCATCGAGAACGCCCTGCCGCTCGCCCCCGCGTACTCCGGCAACGCCTACGCGTCGACGGGCCCGCGGGTGCCCTCGACGCTGCGCGAGGCGGCCGGCCTCTTCGCGGGCTCCAAGGTCGCCGAGGCGGCCTTCGGCCCCGAGGTGGTGGAGCACTACAGCAACGCGGCCCGGGTGGAGCTGGCCGCGTACGACGCGGCGGTCACCGACTGGGAGCGCAGGCGTGGGTTCGAGCGGCTCTAGCCCGCGCCCGCTGGTCGGGATCACGGCCTACGGGGAGCGGGCCCGCTACGGGGTCTGGGACAACGAGTCGGTCCTGCTCCCCCGCACGTACCCGGACGTCGTGGTCGCGGCGGGCGGGGTGCCGGTGCTGCTCCCACAGTTCCCGGAGTCGGCGGCCGCCGTGGACCGCCTCGACGCGGTCGTCCTCGCCGGGGGGCCGGACGTCGGCCCGGACCGCTACGGCGCCGAGCCGCACCCGCGCACGGGTGCCCCGCGCCCGGACCGCGACGCGGCCGAGCTCGCGGTGCTGCACCGCGCCCTCGAACGGGGGATCCCGGTCCTGGGCGTGTGCCGGGGCGCGCAGGTCCTCAACGTCGGGCTCGGCGGCACGCTCGTGCAGCACGTCCCCGACGTGGTCGGGCACGACGGGCACAACCCCTCCCCCGGCGTCTTCGGCACGGTGGAGGTGGCGCTGGAGCCGGGCACCCGCGTCAGCGCCGCGCTCGGCTCCGTGGCCACGGTGCGCTGCCACCACCACCAGGCCCTCGACCGGCTGGCCGACGGCCTCGTGGTGACCGGCCGCGCCGACGACGGCCTGGTGGAGGCGGTGGAGCTGGAGGGCGACCGGTGGGTGGTCGGCGTCCAGTGGCACCCCGAGGAGGACGCCACCGACGTGCGCCTGATGGCCGCGCTGGTGGCGGCAGCCTCGTCCGGCGGGCCCACCCCTACGGTCTAGACCGACGCATTTACGCTGCACCTATGACGGAACGGTTCTCCGGCCGCACCGCGGTCGTGACGGGTGGCGGCAGCGGCATCGGGCTCGCCACGGTGCGCAGGCTGGCCTCCGAGGGCGCCCGGCTGGTGGTCGCCGACATCGACCCCGGAGCGGGCAAGGCGGCCGCCGACGAGGTGGGCGGGCTCTTCGTGCAGACCGACGTCACGTCGCCGGAGCAGGTCGAGGCGCTGTTCACCGCCGCCGTCGACGCCTACGGCAGCGTGGACGTCGCCTTCAACAACGCAGGCATCTCCCCGCCGGAGGACGACTCGATCCTCGACACCGGCCTCGACGCGTGGCGGCGCGTGCAGGAGGTCAACCTCACCTCGGTGTTCCTGTGCTGCAAGGCGGCCATCCCGCACATGCAGCGCCAGGGCCGGGGCGCGATCGTCAACACCGCGTCGTTCGTGGCGGTGATGGGCGCCGCCACCTCCCAGATCTCCTACACCGCGTCCAAGGGCGGCGTGCTCGCGATGACCCGCGAGCTGGGCGTGCAGTTCGCCCGCGAGGGCATCCGGGTCAACGCGCTGTGCCCCGGGCCGGTCGACACCCCGCTGCTGCAGGAGCTCTTCGCCGCCGACCCCGAGCGCGCCCAGCGCCGACTCGTGCACATCCCGATGGGCCGGTTCGCCCGCGCCGAGGAGATCGCCTCCACGGTGGCGTTCCTGGCCAGCGACGACGCCAGCTTCATCACCGCGTCCACCTTCCTCGTGGACGGCGGCATCTCCGGCGCGTACGTCACGCCCCTCTAGAGACGAGCAGTACTCGACGGCGGCAGCGTCAGCACCTGTGTGCGACGCGCCGGGCATGATCGATCCGAGCAGTACTCCACCGTCCCGTTGAGGACTGTGGAGTACTGCTCGGCATGATCCCGGGCCGGCGGGCCATCAGCCGTCGCGGCGCAGCCTGTGCAGCATCGGCGGGAGCGGTTCGGCGTGCACCACGGCGAGGCGCTGGGTGGCGCGGGTGAGCGCCACGTAGAGGTCGCCGCGGCCGCGCGGTGACTCGGCGAGCATCTCGGCGGGCTCCACCACGACCACGGCGTCGAACTCGAGGCCCTTCGCGGCGCTCACCGGCAGGACGACCACCGGGGCGGTGAGGTCCACCTCGGCGGGGCCGGTGTCGGACTCGGCGCCGAGCAGCCGGGCGCGCAGGGCGTCCACCCGGCCGGAGGGCACGAGCACGGCCGTGCGGCCGTCGCCGACCGCGCCGGACTCCTCGGCCAGCACCTTCGCGACCGTGTCCTCCAGCCCGCCGCTGGTGACCCGCACCGCGCGCGGCGGCACCCCGGTGCTGCGCACCGAGCGCGGCGGGGCGAGGCCGGGTTCGATCGTGGCGAGCACGTCGTCGGCGACGTCGGCGATCTCGGACGGGGTCCGGTAGTTCACCGTGAGCTGCTCCAGGCGCCACCGCCGCTCCACGAACGGCGAGAGCACCTCGTGCCACGAACCCGCACCGGCCAGGTCGCCGGTCTGGGCGATGTCCCCGACGATCGTCATCGAACGGCTCGGGCAGCGGCGCATCACCAGCCGCCACGCCATCGGCGACAGCTCCTGCGCCTCGTCGACGATCACGTGCCCGTAGGTCCACTCGCGGTCGGCGGCCGCCCGCTCCGCGGTGGAGTCGTAGCGGCGCACCGCCTGCCGCTCGGCGAGCCGGTCGGCGTCGACCACGTCGGTGGCCCGCAGCAGCTCCGGGTCGAGGTCCTCCTCCAGGTCGAGGACGTCGAGCACCCCCTGGGCGTACATGATCTCCTCGCGCAGGGCGGCGGCCTCGCGCGCGGCCGCCTCCGACCCGTCGTCGCCGAGCAGCTCGGCGGCCTCGTCGAGCAACGGGACGTCGGCGGGCGTCCAGCGCAGGTCGTTCGGGACGTCGTCGGCGGGCGCGGGACGCAGCAGCAGCTCGCGGTCGGCGGCGGGCAGCCGGCGCGCCACGGAGTTCAACCGCTTGCGGTCGGCGAACAGGTCGGTGAGCAGCTGCTCGGCCGACAGCGTGGGCCACAGCGCGTCCAGCTCGCGCCCGAGCTGCGGGTCCTCTGCCAGCTCGTCGCGGATGTCGGCGAGGTCGCCCGCGTCCAGCAGGTTGCGCTGGCCGGGGCCGGTGAGCGTGCGCGCCACCTGCTCGGCGAGCAGCCGCACCGCCTCCTTGCGGAAGATCCGCCGCGCCTCGTTGTGCGGCTTGCGGGAGCGCCGCGCCCGGGTGCGGGCGGCGTGGGCGATGTCGCGGTCGAGCCGGACCGGCTGCCCCTCCACCTCCAACTCGATGGGCCGGCGCGGCACCTGCTGCCGGTCGCGCACGGCCGCCGCGATGACGGCCGCCATCTCCGCCCGGCCCTTCACCGCCGCGGTGGCGGCCGGGTCGGTGCGCCGCGCGTCCAGCCCGGGGTGCAGCTGCCCGACCGTGCCGAGCACCACGCTCGTCTCCCCGAGGGAGGGCAGCACCTGCCCGATGTAGGACAGGAACGTGGGGTTGGGCCCGACCACCAGCACGCCGCGGCGCGCCAGCCGGTCGCGGTGGGTGTAGAGCAGGTAGGCGGCCCGGTGCAGGGCCACCGCCGTCTTGCCCGTGCCCGGCCCGCCCTGCACCACCAGCACCCCGGAGGGCTTCGAGCGGATCACGGCGTCCTGCTCGGCCTGGATGGTGGCCACGATGTCGCCCATCCGGCCGGTCCGGCGGGCATCGACCGCGGCGAGCAGCGCGGCCTCGCTGGTGAGCCCGCTCGACTGGGACGCGGCCGTGGCGTCGTCGAGGTCCAGCACCTCGTCGTCCACCGCGGTCACCTCACGGCGGCGCGTGCGCAGGTGCCGCCTGCGCCGGATGCCCTCCGGCGACGCCGCGGTGGCCGTGTAGAACGGCCGGGCCGCCGGGGCCCGCCAGTCCATCAGCAGCGGCTCGTACTCGTTGTCCTCGTCGAGCAGACCCAGCCGGCCGACGTAGCGGCGCTCGCCGTCCTCGACGTCCAGCCGCCCGAAGGCGAGACCGTGCTCCGCGGCCCGCAGGGCGGCGAGCCGGTCGGTGTACATGGCCGCGGCCGCGTCGCGCTCGGTGAGCGCCTGCGGGGTGCCGACGGTCTCGTCGTGCAGCACGTCCGACAGCCGCCGCGCCGTCTCGGCCCGCCGCGCGTCGAGGCGCTCGTAGAGCATCCGGACGTAGGCCTGCTCGTGCTCGATCCCGTCCTCGAGCTGTTCCGCGGCGCGGATGTCCGGCACCGCGGAGGACGTGCTGTTCGACACCGGCTGATCACCTTCGCGGGGGCGTGCGGACGACAGGGCAGCTTATGAACGTACCAGCGGCCGGGTTTCCGAGCCGCAGGCCGCGGGTAGGCCGTTGCGTGCAGCTCCACGCCGATCCCGCGCGAGGGAGGCGTGCATCGAGCGACCCTTCCCGGGACTCCGACTACGCCCACCTCGCGCCGCTCTTCGACCGGTTCGCCTCCCTTCCGGACGACCACCCCGAACGCCCCGCGCTGCGAGCCGAGCTCGTCACCGGCTACCTGCCGGTGGTGCAGCACATCGCCCGGCGGTTCGGGGGACGCGGCGAGCCCGTCGACGACCTGGAACAGGCCGGCACCGTCGGGCTCCTCAACGCCGTCGACCGGTTCGAGCCCTCCCGCGGGATCGACTTCCTCTCCTACGCCGTCCCGACCATCACCGGCGAGATCCGCAGGCACTTCCGCGACCGCACGTGGTCCATGCGCGTCCCCCGGCGGCTCAAGGACCTCCAGAGCGCCATCAACGGCGCCATCGGCCCGCTGTCGCAGGAGCTCGGGCGCGCCCCGCGGCCCAGCGAGATCGCGGCGCGACTCGGGATGCCCACCGAGGAGGTCGTCGAGGGCCTCGACGCCCAGCAGGCCTACCGCAGCGCCTCTCTCGACGAGCTCGTGTCCGGCGCCGACACCCCGCTCACCGATACCCTCGGCGACGCGGACGCCGAGCTGGAGAACGTCGAGTACCGGGAGACCCTCGCGCCGCTGCTCGACGAGCTGCCCGAACGGGAACGCACGATCCTGCTGCTGCGCTTCTTCGGCAACCTCACCCAGACCCAGATCGCCGATCGCGTGGGGATCTCGCAGATGCACGTCTCGCGTCTCCTGGCGCAGACGGTCGCGCAGCTGCGGCGGCGGATGACCCAGGACTCCTAGCGCCGGCGAACCGACCGCCTCGGGGCTCACACACAACCTCGGGCGCCCACACACCGACTGCAACCGATGTGCCGGCACCACAAGTGGTGTGTGAGGCCCCGGGCGGCGACGACCGCTCGCACACGAATTCCGGCGTCGCGCACCGCCTGCCGGCGGAGCGTCGACATCACAGGCGGTGTGCGAGCCCTCGAGGTCACGGCGATTGGCTCGCACACCAGCTCGAGTGCTCACACAGCGACTGCAACCGGTGTGCCAGCACAACAGGTCGTGTGCCAGCACCTCAGCGGTAGCGCCGACCCGCTCACACACCACCTCTCGCGCTCGCACACCGACTGCAACCGATGTGCCAGCACCACAAGTGGTGTGCCGACGTCCCCGACGGCCGCGCCGACCCGCTCACACACCACCCCATGCGCCCACACACCGACTACAACCGATGTGCCGGCACCACAAATGGTGTGTGAGCTCGGGGCCGGTCAGGCCGACGACGACGCCTGGACGCTCGCGGACGGGTCGGGCGGCGGCCGCTCCTCGGGGCCGGGGCCGCCGTTGGCGCGGGAGCGGCGCAGCATCGGCACCGGGAGGGCGAACCACAGCAGGCACAGCACGAGGCACACCACCACCGCCGCGACGATCGCGAACTGCCGCCCGACCGCGACGTCGAGCACCAGCAGCACGGATCCGGTGAGCGTGAGCGCGAGCGCGCCGAGGCCGAGGGTGAACAGGCGGTGCCCCAGCTGCACGGTCTCCGGTTTCACCCCGCGCCGGAACGTGACCCGGTGCACCGCCGCCGGTGCCACGAACATCCCGGCGGTGAGCACCGAGCACAGCAGGGTGACGACGTAGGTCCAGCGCTGGAAGTCGTCGATGGAGCCGAAGCGCTCGGTGAACGAGAGCGTGAGCAGGAACGCGAAGAGGATCTGCACCCCGGTCTGCGCGACCCGCAGCTCCTGCAGCAGTTCGATCATGTTGCGGTCGGCGCGTTGCAGCGGGCCCTCACCACGCCCGTCCGCCCGGGCGCCGCTCGGCGGTGCTGTCATGGGCCAGGACTACCCGAACGAGTGAGTTCCGATTCGGCGTCACCCGGCGTGACCGTGCCCCGTGCCCCGGCCGGGCCGCCGTGTCATGGGACGATTCGACGCGTGACCAGCACGTCCGCGCAGCGCCAGCACCTGGCTGACCTCGCCCGGCTGCGTCGCGTCCGCGACCGGATCGACCGGGAGTACGCGCAGCCGCTGAACGTGGAGGCGCTCGCGCGGGGCGTGCACATGTCGGCCGGGCACCTGAGCCGCGAGTTCCGCCGCGCGTACGGCGAGTCGCCCTACTCGTACCTCATGACCCGCCGCATCGAGCGCGCGAAGGCGATGCTGCGCCGCGGCGACATGAGCGTCACCGAGATCTGCTTCGCGGTCGGGTTCTCGTCGCTGGGCACGTTCAGCACCCGCTTCGCCGAGCTGGTCGGGGTGCCGCCGAGCGTCTACCGGCGCAACGGCGCGGACGAGGCGGAGGGCATCCCGCCGTGCGTGGCGAAGAAGGTCACCAGACCGGTCAGGAATCGAGAAGTACCGGTCCCGGGCCGCCGCTAGCGTGACGGCCATGGACATCAGGATCTACCAGGCATACCTCCCCCACGACGACGCGGAGGCGTCCCTCGCCTTCTACCGCGACACCCTCGGGTTCGAGGTCCGCAACGACGTCGAGTACGGGGGGCTCCACTGGCTCACCGTCGGCCCGCCCGGCCAACCCGACACCTCGATCGTGCTGCACCCGCCGGCCGCCGACCCGGGCATCACCGAGGACGAGCGGCGCACCATCGCCGAGATGATGGCGAAGGGGACCTTCGCGGGCATCAACCTGGCCACCAAGGACGTCGACGCCACGTTCGAGCGCCTGCAGGCCGGTGACGCCGACGTGGTGCAGGAGCCCACCGACCAACCCTGGGGTGTGCGCGACTGCGCCCTCCGCGACCCCGCGGGCAACATGATCCGCATCTTCCAGGTGCCCTGACCGCCCGCAGCAGCCCGACCCCGGACACGGAGACCTCATGAGCACGACCACCTCGTACAGCACCGCCAAGGACGGCGCCGCCCAGGACGGCACCGCGCGGCACGTCGCCGACAGCCACGACCTGATCCGCGTGCACGGCGCGCGCGAGAACAACCTCAAGGACGTGACCGTCGCGATCCCGAAGCGCAGGCTGACGGTGTTCACCGGGGTCTCCGGGTCGGGCAAGAGCTCGCTCGTGTTCAGCACGATCGCGGCCGAGTCGCAGCGGATGATCAACGAGACGTACAGCGCGTTCGTCCAGGGGTTCATGCCGAGGATGGATCGGCCCGACGTCGACGTGCTCGACGGGCTGACCACCGCGATCGTGGTCGGCCAGGAGCGGCTCGGCGCCAACCCGCGCTCCACCGTGGGCACGGTGACCGACGCGAACGCGATGCTGCGCATCCTGTTCAGCAGGCTGGGGCAGCCGCACATCGGGTCGCCGCAGGCGTTCTCGTTCAACGTGGGCTCGATCAGCGGCGCGGGCGCGGTGACGATCGAGCGCGGCGGGCGCACCGTGAAGGAGCGGCGCGAGTTCAGCGTCACCGGCGGCATGTGCCCGCGCTGCGAGGGCACCGGCCGGATTTCCGACATCGATCTGACCCAGCTCTACGACGACACCAAGTCGATGAACGAGGGCCCGTTCACGATCCCGGGGTGGGGCTCGGACGGCTGGTACGGCCGTATCTACCGCGACAGCGGGTTCTTCCCCCCTGACAAGCCGATCCGCGACTTCACGAAGCGCGAGCTCGACGCCCTGCTGTACAAGGAGCCCACCCGGATCAAGGCCGAGGGCATCAACGTCACCTACGAAGGCCTGATCCCGAAGCTGCAGAAGTCGATGCTCTCCAAGGACCGCGAGGCGATGCAGCCGCACATCCGGGCCTTCGTCGACCGGGCCGTCACGTTCGCGACCTGCCCCGAGTGCGAGGGCACCCGCCTCACCGAGGCGGCGCGCTCGTCGAAGATCGCCGGGATCAGCATCGCCGACGCGTGCGCGATGGAGATCCGCGACCTCGCGAAGTGGGTGCGCGGCCTGGACGAGCCCTCGGCCGCGCCGCTGCTCGCCTCCCTGCAGCACACCCTCGACTCGTTCGTGGAGATCGGGCTGGGCTACCTCTCGCTGGACCGGCCCTCGGGCTCCCTGTCGGGTGGCGAGGCGCAGCGCACGAAGCTGATCCGCCACCTGGGCTCCTCGCTCACCGACGTCACCTACGTCTTCGACGAGCCCACCACCGGGCTGCACCCGCACGACGTGACGCGGATGAACGACCTGCTGCTGCGGCTGCGGGACAAGGGCAACACGGTGCTCGTGGTGGAGCACGAGCCCGAGACGATCGCGATCGCCGACCACGTCGTGGACCTCGGGCCCGGGGCGGGCACGGCGGGCGGCCACGTCTGCTTCGAGGGCACCGTCGACGGGCTGCGCGCCTCCGGCACGGTGACCGGCAGGCACCTCGACGACCGGGCGGCGCTCAAGGAGTCCGTGCGCACGCCCACGGGGCACCTGGAGATCCGCGGGGCGCGCACGCACAACCTGCGCGACGTCGACGTCGACATCCCGCTCGGGGTGCTCGTCGTGGTCACCGGTGTGGCGGGGTCGGGCAAGAGCTCGCTGCTGCACGGGTCGATCCCGCGGGACGCGGGGGTGGTGGCGGTCGATCAGACCCCGATCCGCGGGTCGCGGCGCAGCAACCCGGCCACCTACACGGGCCTGCTCGACCCGATCCGCAAGGCGTTCGCCAAGGCGAACGGCGTCAAGCCGGCGTTGTTCAGCTCCAACTCCGAGGGTGCGTGCCCGGCCTGCGGCGGCGCCGGGCTGATCTTCACGGAGCTGGGTTTCATGGAGACCGTCTCCACGGTCTGCGAGGAGTGCGAGGGCAAGCGGTTCCAGGCCTCGGTGCTGGAGTACCGGCTCGGCGAGGGCGACGACGCCAGGGACATCAGCGAGGTGCTCGCGATGCCGGTGGCCGAGGCCGCGGAGTTCTTCGGCGCGGGTGCGGCGCGCACCCCGGCCGCCCACGCGATCCTCACCCGGCTCGCCGACGTCGGGCTGGGCTACCTCACCCTGGGCCAGCCGCTCACCACGCTGTCGGGCGGCGAGCGGCAACGGCTCAAGCTGGCCACGCACATGGCCGAGAAGGGCGGGATCTACGTCCTCGACGAGCCGACCACCGGCCTGCACCTCGCCGACGTGGAGCAGCTGCTCGGGCTGCTCGACCGGCTCGTCGACTCCGGCAAGTCGGTGATCGTGATCGAGCACCACCAGTCCGTGATGGCGCACGCCGACTGGATCATCGACCTGGGCCCCGGGGCCGGCCACGACGGCGGCCGGGTGGTGTTCGAGGGCACCCCCGCCGAGCTGGTGGCCGCCCGCTCCACGCTCACCGGCGAGCACCTCGCGGACTACGTCGGCGCCTGATCCCGGGTCTGATCCCGGTCAGCTGCCGGGGTGGCGGGCCCGTGGACCGCGGCCGTAGGGCTGCTCCACGGGCTCCACCGGCTCCAGGGCCGGGATCGGCAGCACCTGCGGCTCCTCGTCCAACGCGATCGCCTCACCGTGGTGGCGCAGCCGCATCGGCGGCCCCGACACCAACCGGTATTCCGCCTCCTCCGGGCGGATCTCCACCCGCAGCTGACGGCCCTGCCACCGCAACCCGAACGAGATCCGCGTCAACGCCGGGGGCAACCGCGGCGCGAACCCGATCCCGGACTCGTCCATCCGCATCCCGCCGAACCCGACCACCACCGCCGTCCACGTGCCCGCCATCGACGCGATGTGCACCCCGTGATCCGAGTTCCCCGCCAGATCGTCCAGATCCACCAGGGCCGCCTCGGCCAGGTAGTCGTAGGCCAGGTCCAGATGCCCGGTCCACGCCGCCACCACCGCCTGAGTGCACGCCGACAACGACGAGTCCCGCACCGTCAACGCCTCGTAGTAGGCGAAGTTGCGCCGCATCTGCTCCGGCGTGAACGCATCCGGCCGCAACTGCATCGCCAGCACCAGATCCGCCTGCTTGATCACCTGCTTGCGGTACAGATCGAAGTACGGGACGTTCAGCAGCAGCGGGTACTTCTCCGCCGGGGTGCCCTCGAAGTCCCACACCTGGTGGTGCGTGAACCCCTCCGCCTGCGGATGCACCCCCAGCACCTCGTCGAACGGGATCCGCATCGACTTCGCCGCATCCCGCCACGACGCCATCTCCTCGGCGTTCACGCCGAGCCGCGCGGCCGCCCGCGAGTGCCGGGCCGCCGTTTCGGCCGCCACCCGGAGATTCTGCTGGGCCATGAGGTTGGTGTAGACGTTGTTGTCCACGATCGCGGTGTACTCGTCCGGGCCGGTCACCCCGTCGATCCGGAACTCCCCCGCCGAGTCGTGGTGGCCCAGCGAGCGCCACAGCCGCGCGGTGGCCACCAGCAGCTCCAGCCCCACCTCCCGCTCGAACACCACGTCCCCGGTGGCCGCCACGTGCCGGCGCACGGCGTCGGCGATGTCGGCGTTGATGTGGAACGCCGCCGTCCCGGCAGGCCAGTAGCCCGAACACTCCTGGCCCCGGATCGTCCGCCACGGGAACGCCGCGCCCTTCAGGCCCAGCTGCTCGGCCCGCTCGTAGGCGAGCGGCAGGATCGACTGGCGCCACCGCAGCGCGTCGGCCGCGGCGTCGGGCGCGAGGTGGGACAGGACTGGCAGGCAGAAGGTCTCGGTGTCCCAGAACGTGTGGCCGTCGTAGCCCTCGCCGGTGAGCCCCTTCGCGCCGATCGCGCGCCGCTCGGCCCGCGCGCCGGCCTGGAGCACGTGGAACGTGGCCAGCCGCACGGCCTGCTGCAGCTCCGCGTCACCGTCGATCTCGACGTCCGCGGTCTCCCAGAACTCGTCCAGGTACTGGCGCTGCTCGGCGCACAGCCCCTCCCAGCTCGTGTAGCGCGCCGCCGCCAGCGCCGCGCGCACCTGGTCGTGCAGCGCAGGAAGCGACCGCCGCGCCGACCAGCCGTAGGCCAGGTACTTCACCAGCCGCAACGTCTGCCCCGGCTCGAGCCGGGTGATCACCGTGGTGCGCCCGGTGTCGTCGGTGGCCTCGGAGGTGACCTTGATGCCGTCGGGCCCCTCGACCTCGTGGTCCATCGCCGCGGCCACCCGCAGCCCGGACTTGCGCGTCCTGTGCAGCAACGTGGCCCCGGCCTCGTCGCAGCGGTGCTGCTCGGCCACCAGCGGGTCGGTGAGCGCGGCCTCCACCCGCGGGTCGGCCTCGTCGCGGGCGGGCAGCTGCTCGTTGGCCACCAGCTCGGACTGCAGCACGAGCAGGGCCGGGGCGTCGACGACCTCCACCTCGTACTCGATGGCGGCGATCGCGCGCTGGGTGAGCGACACCAGCCGGGTGGAGCGCACCCGCACCACCCGCCCGGCGGGCGAGGTCCACTCCACGTCCCGCGACAGCGTGCCCGCCCGCAGGTCCAGCACCCGCTCGTGCCGGGACAGCTGGCCGTAACGCAGGTCGAACGGCTCGTCCTCCACCAGCAGCCGGATCAGCTTGCCGTTGGTGACGTTGATGATCGTCTGCCCCGACTCCGGATACCCGTACCCGCCCTCGGCGTACGGCAGCGGCCGCCGCTCGTAGAACGAGTTGAGGTACGTGCCCGGGATCGCGTGCGGCTCCCCCTCGTCCAGGTTGCCGCGCAGCCCGATGTGCCCGTTGGACAGCGCGAAGACCGACTCGACCTGCCCCATCCGGTCCAGGTCGAGCCGAGGCTCGCGCACCACCCACGGCTCCACCGCGAACGCGCGGCCCGGATCGGGGCTCACGACCCACTCTCCAGCAGCTCGGCGAGGTCGGTGACCACGACGTCGGCGCCTTGCTCCCGCAGCGCGTCGGCCTGCCCGAGCCGGTCGACGCCGACCACGAAGCCGAACCCGCCCGCCTTGCCCGCGGCGACCCCGGCGAGCGCGTCCTCGAACACCACGGCCTCCTCGCGGGAGACGCCGAGGTCGGCGGCCGCGGCGAGGAACGTGTCCGGCGCGGGCTTGCCCGGCAGGCCCCGCTCCTTCGCGGTGACCCCGTCGACGCGGTGGTCGATGAGGTGCTCGAGGCCGGCCACCTCGAGCACCTGCTTCGCGTTCGCCGACGACGACACCACCGCCGTGGCGAGCCCGGCGTCCTTCACGGCCTGCAGGTAGCGCACCGACCCGGGGTAGACCTCCACCCCGACGGTCACGATCTTCTCCTGCACCAGGGCGTTCTTGCGCCTGGCCAGGGCGTACACGGTCTCGGCGTCGGGCGGGTCATCGGGCCCGCCCGCGGGCAGCTCGATCCCCCGCGAGCGCAGGAAGGACTCGGTGCCCGCCAGGCGCGGCTTGCCGTCGACGTACGCGGCGTAGTCGGTGGCGACGTCGAACGGCCGGAACGGCGTGCCCTCCCGCTCGGCACGAGCCCGCAGGTACTCGTCGAACATCTGCTTCCACGCGGCGGCGTGGACGCTCGCGGTGTCGGTGAGGACGCCGTCGAGATCGAAGAGGCACGCGCGCGTGCCGTCGGGGAGGCCGAGCATGTGCGCACGGTACCGAGCCGTCGATCACCCGGGGAGCCGGAGTCGCCGGGTGGTGCGCGACACGACCCCTACGAGGTGAGGCGGATGGTCCGGGCGGCCGCACCGGCGGTGGCCACGGTGACCTCGCAGCCGCCCTCCACGGGCCGCGCAGCGAGGGTGAGCTCGCCGCCGTCGGGCCGCGGTTCGATCTCGCGCTGCACGGCGTCGCGCACGGCGGTGAGCAGCTGCAGCGGGGTGACGGGGACCGGGTGCAGCGCGGGTGCCACGTCCACCGCGACCCGCAGCCGCGGGCCGAAGCGGGCCTGTTCCAGCTGCAGGTACCCCTGCACGGCGGCGAGCTCCTCGCCCAGCGTGCTCCCGCCCACCTGGTCGGCGGCCCGGTTCAGGTCGGCGAAGCCCATGAGCAGGTCCCGGGCGCGACCGGGATCCGTGCGGATCAGCGCGGCGATGGTGTTCAGCGCGTTGTAGACGAAGTGCTGCTCGAGCCGGCGCGCGTCCGTGGCCGGGACGGGCTCCGGTGGGTCGGGCGCGGGCGGTGCGGCGGGTGGCGGTTCAGGAGCCGGGGGCGCGGGCCGGGACCGGGGCCGCGGCTCGGGCTCGGGGGGCGACTGGGGCTGGGGCGGTACCGGCGCCGGTTCGGGCGGCTGAGCCCAGCGGTCCTCGTGGACGTCGCCGGCGTCGAGCAGCCCCCGCCAGTACGGGCGGCGCATCCGGCGGCCGCTGATCCACCCCGAGAACTCGGCGAGCCCCGTGAGCCCCGGTTGCGCCCACCGCGCGTGGCCCGCCGCCGCGGCCGGCACCGCGTCGACGAAGGGCGGGGCGGCCTGCTCGCGGTGCGCGAGCTCCACGGCGAGGCGGCGCCGCTCCCCCAGCGACACCCCGACCCGCCCGACGTAGTGCAGCCGGCCGGGCGCGTCCGGCACCGGTGCCCCGAGCAGCAGGGTGCCCACGGTCTCGGGCCGCTGCGGGTCGGCGGGCGTCCAGCCGCCCACGAGGACCTGCCGCGTGCGGGTGACGGGCACGCGCAGCCAGAACCGCGACCGCCCACCCGGGTGGTAGCGGCCCCGCAGGTGGCGCGCGTGCAGGCCGTCGGCGCCCTTCTGTTCCGCGATGGCGAGCATCGTGGCGATCTCGGTGGCGGGCAGCGGAGAGGTGGTCCAGACCGGTGGGCTGGCGAACCCGAGCCCGTCCAGCAGCGCACGGCGCTCGGCGTAGGGCAGCGCGGTGGTGTCCTGGCCGTCGAGCCACAGCAGGTCGGCCACCTGCAGGTCCACCGGGATGCGCCTGATCGTGGCGTCCGAGGGGCGGTGGCGCGCGCTGCGGCGGGCGATCAGCCGCGGACGCACCGCGTGTTCCTCACCGCGCGCCACGAGCGTGCCGTCGAGCACCATGCCGCCCGGCGGCGAGCGGCGCAGCAGCGGCTCCGCGAGCTCGGGGTAGGCGGAGCTCATCGAGTTGCCCGCTCCCGAGAGCAGCCGCACCCGCTTCCCGGGCTCGACGTAGGCGATGCAGCGGTGCCCCGTCCACGCCACCTCCACCACCCAGTCGGCACCGGTGGGCGGCTCGCCGGTGACGGTGCCGGGCTGCATCGGCGGGACGAGCGCGGGCACGCCGCCCCCGCTCTCCCGCTCCGTCACAGAACCCACCGTATCTGCCCCTGAACTGCAGGTCGCCACGCCCGTGCGGGACGATCGGGGTCATCATGACCCTCACCGACAGGATCCCTCCCGACCCCGACCCCGACGCGCTCGTCGAGGCGTTCACCGACTGGGCGTTCGAGGAACGCGGCCTGTCGCTGTACCCGGCGCAGGAGGAGGCGCTGCTCGAGCTGGTCACCGGCGGCAACGTGATCCTCTCGACGCCCACCGGCTCCGGGAAGTCGCTCGTGGCGGTCGGTGCCCACGCCGCGGCGCTCGCCCGCGGGGAGCGCACCTTCTACACCGCGCCGATCAAGGCGCTGGTGAGCGAGAAGTTCTTCCAGCTCATCGACACGTTCGGCGCCGACAAGGTCGGGATGCTCACCGGCGACGCCGCGGTGAACGAGAAGGCGCCGATCATCTGCTGCACCGCGGAGATCCTGGCGAACATCGCGCTGCGCTCGGGGCGGGGCGCGGACGTCGGCTCGGTGGTGATGGACGAGTTCCACTTCTACGCCGACCCGGACCGGGGCTGGGCGTGGCAGGTGCCGCTGATCGAGCTGCCGCAGGCCCAGTTCCTGCTGATGAGCGCCACGCTGGGCGACGTGTCGTTCTTCCGCGACGACCTCACCCGCCGCACGGGCCGCGACACCGCGGTGATCACGTCGGTGGAGCGGCCGGTGCCGCTGCACTTCCGCTACGTCCTCACGCCGCTGCACGAGACCATCGGCGAGCTCCTGCAGACCCACGAGGCCCCGGTGTACGTCGTGCACTTCACCCAGGCCGCGGCCGTCGAACGGGCGCAGGCGCTGATGAGCGTCAACGTCTCCTCGCGCGAGGAGAAGCAAGCGATCGCCGAGCTCATCGGCCGGTTCCGGTTCACGGCGGGCTTCGGCCGCACGCTCTCGCGGCTGGTGCGCCACGGCATCGGCGTGCACCACGCGGGCATGCTCCCCCGCTACCGCAGGCTGGTGGAGACCCTCGCCCAGGCCGGGCTGCTGAAGGTCATCTGCGGCACCGACACGCTCGGCGTCGGCATCAACGTGCCGATCCGCACGGTGCTGTTCACCGCCCTCGCCAAGTACGACGGGCAGCGCACCCGCCCGCTCAAGGCCCGCGAGTTCCACCAGATCGCCGGGCGTGCCGGCCGCGCCGGCTACGACACCGTGGGCACGGTGGTCGCCGAGGCCCCCGACCACGAGGTGGAGAACGCCCGCCTGCTCGCCAAGGCGGGCGACGACCCCAAGAAGCGCCGCCGGGTGGTGCGCAAGCAGCCGCCCGAGGGGTTCGTCGGCTGGTCGCAGACGAGCTTCGAGAAGCTGCAGAACGCCCAGCCCGAGCCGCTCACCAGCCACTTCAAGGTCACGCACGCGATGCTGCTCAACGTGATCTCCCGGCCGGGCGACGCGTTCACCGCGATGCGGCACCTGCTGGAGGACAACCACGAGCCGCGGGCCCGCCAGCTCCGCCACATCCGGCGCGCCATCGCCATCTACCGGGCGCTGCGCACCGCGGGGGTGGTCGAGGAGCTGCCGGAGCCCGACGCCGAGGGCCGCCACGTGCGCGTCGTCGGCGACCTGCAGCTGGACTTCGCGCTCAACCAGCCGCTGTCCCCGTTCGCACTCGCGGCGATCGACCTGCTGGACAAGGAGTCCCCGGAATACCCGATGGACGTCCTGTCGGTGCTCGAGTCCACCCTCGACGACCCCCGCCCCGTGCTGCAGGCCCAGCAGAAGAAGGCCCGCGGGGAGGCCGTCGCCGCCATGAAGGCCGACGGCATCGAGTACGAGGAGCGGATGGCGCTGCTCGACGACGTCACCTACCCCAGGCCCCTCGACGAACTCCTGCACGCCGCGCTCGAGACCTATCGGCGCGGGCACCCGTGGGTGGAGGACGCGCACCTGTCCCCCAAGTCGGTGGCGCGCGACATGTTCGAGAAGTCCATGACGTTCGTCGAGTACATCGGGCACTACGGGCTCGCCCGGTCCGAGGGACTCGTGCTGCGCTACCTCGCCGACGCCTACCGGGCCCTGCGCCAGACCGTGCCCGACGAGGCCAAGACCGAGGAGCTCGTCGACGTCGAGGAATGGCTGGGCGAACTGGTGCGCCAGGTCGACTCCAGCCTCCTCGACGAGTGGGAGGCGCTCGCCGCCGGGGAGGGCACCGGTGAGGAACCCGAGCGGCCCCGCCTGGACGAGACGCCCACCGCGGTCACGGCGAACCCGCGGGCCTTCCGCGTGCTCGTCCGCAACGCGATGTTCCGCCGCGTCGAGCTCGCCGCCCTGCACCGCTTCGACGAGCTGGGCGGACTCGACGCCGAGGCCGGCTGGGACGCCGACGCCTGGCGCGAGGCGCTCGCCCCGTACTTCGCCGAGCACGGGCCCGGCGGCATCGGCACCGGCCCGAACGCCCGCGGCCCGCAGCTGTTCTCGGTCACCGAGGAGCCCGAGCGCTGGCTCGTGCGCCAGGTCCTCGAGGATCCCGAGGGCAACGGCGACTGGGCCATCACCGCGGAGATCGACCTCGCCGCCTCCGACGAGCAGGGCACCCCGGCCGTCTGGGTGACCGGCGTGGAACCGTTAGGCGGCTGAGGCCCCGCCCACCCTCCAACGCCAGCAAGGTGGCTTTACTGGCGCAATATGCCAGTAAAGCCACCTTGCCGGCATTCGGGAGCAGCTGCCCCCGCAGCGCAACTCCGACCATCGATGGGCCCATGATCAGGGAGTTGGCGCATTCCCGTGTCGAAAACGCCCGGGAATGCGCCAATCCCGTGATCATGACGCGGAACCGGCTGCCGGTGGCGCCGCGCGTCCACCTGGCAGGCCCCGGCCTGCCCACGATTCGCCCGGGAGGGGCCGCAGAGGCTCACGGGCCAAGGGGCGCGAAGCGCTCGCGCAGCGACGCCGAGGGCGCGCTTGAGGCGTGAGAGGCGGCCCCGCACGATGCGCGGCGCACCGGCGGCCTGGCGGAATCGCCCGGACAACCCCCGCCGCTGCGACTGCCACGCCTCTCCCCCGCTCCAGGGCCGGCGACACGCCGGGCCGCAGTGTCCATGATCGGTTGACGGATCGATGGCGTCAATGAATGATTGACAGCATGAAGTACGAGGAGGCCGTCCGCTGGCTCGACCGGGTCGATCCGATGATCGCCCGCCCGGACCGTTCCATCACCGGCAGGCTGGACCGGCTCAAGGAGGTCTCCGCCGACGGCGGGCTCACCCGAGACGCCGCCGCGGCCTGGTACGCCCTCGTCGGCGAGATGCGCCGCCTCGCCGACTACTACGAGCGCGACCTCATCCGCCGACTGCGCGCCGACGGGCTCACGTGGGCCCAGGTGGCCGACGCCGTGCAGGCCCAGCTGTCGAGCCGCCAGGCGGCTCAGGCGAAATGGAAGCGGCTGCTCGACCCGGGCCGCCGGACCACCACGGGCGACATGCGCCGCGGCGGGCGCCCCCGTCAGTCACCGTGATCGAACCGCGATGACCGGCCAGGAGAGGTAGGCTGCGCGCCAAGATCGCCCCAGGTCCCGGGCGATCAGGGTCTCGAGCGGGGGCGCGGCCATGGGCGACGACGCGCAGGCGCTCGGTGCCGCATGGGCCACGGCGATCCAGGCCGCGGGGTTCGTGCCGCTGCCGGGCCGCGAGCTCCACGCCGCGCTCGCCCAACGGGCCGCCACGATGCTGGACGCCGCTGCGGGCGCCGCCCCGGCCGCCGCGGGTGCCGAGGTCGGACGCTGGCTGGTGGAGACCGGCTTCACCCACCCGGCAGCCCTGGACCGCACGCTCACCGCGCTCGGCCCGCCCCTCGTGGCCGTCGATCCCCACCGGGGCGGGGAGGCGCTCGGCTCCCTGGCTTGCGCCTACGCCGTGGCCCTGCAGGAGCGCACCCGCGCCGAGCAGGAGCGGATCAGCGCGGCCGCCTTCGCCGCCCGGGCGGCCGCGGAGCAGGCGCGCTGGGCGAGCGAGGCCCGGTTCGGCGCCGTGTTCGCAGACGCGGCGATCGGGATCGCCGTGCTCACCCCCGACGGGCGGGTCGTGGAGGTCAACCGCGCGCTCTGCGAGATGTTCGACCTGTCGGCCGAGGAGTTCGTGCGCCGCACGGTGGACTACTACGTGCCCGAGGACGACCACGAGTACCGCGACGCGCTGCGGGCGATGCAGGAGGGAGAGCGGGAGAACGCCCGGCTGGAGCGCCCCTTCCTCCGCGACGACGGCAGCACGATCTGGACCGACACGGTGCTGTCGCTGGTGCGGGCCCCGGACGGCACGCCGCGCTTCGTCGTCGTCATGGTCGCCGACGTCACCGATCGGCACCGCCTCGAGACGTCCCTGCGCCACCAGGCCTACCACGACCCCCTCACCGGCCTGCCCAACCGCACCCTGTTCTTCGAGCGCCTCGAGTCGGCGCTCGCGGCCGGCCGTCCCGTCGGCATCTGCTACCTCGACATCGACGACCTCAAGGCCGTGAACGACACCCTCGGCCACGACGTCGGCGACCACGTCCTGCAGACCGTGGCGCAGCGGCTCGACGCCGAGATCGGCGAGGCGGGCAGCGGGCACCTGGTGGCCCGCATGGCGGGCGACGAGTTCGTCGTGCTCGTCGAGGGACCCGCCGACGACGTGGCCCGCCGGGCACTGGAGGTGGTGCGCCGCGCGGTGCCCTCCGGCCCGCACCGGGTGGTCGTGTCGGCGGGCGTCGGTGTGGTCGAGCACGTGGACGCCGCCGGATCGGCAGGCCTCACCACCGCCGCCGACCTGATGAAGGCCGCCGACACCACCCTGCACTGGGCGAAGCAGGACGGCCGCAACCGCATCGCCCGGTTCGACGCCGAACGCCACCGCGCCGCCGTCGCCCGGTTCGAGCTGTCCGCCCGGATGCCGGTCGCGCTCGAGGCAGGCGAGTTCGTGGTGGACTACCAGCCACTGGTGCGGCTCACCGACCAGCACGCCGTGGGCGTCGAGGCGCTCGTCCGCTGGCAGCAGCCCGGCGGCGACCGTGTCGGGCCCGACGCGTTCATCCCCGTGGCCGAGGAGACCGGGCTGATCGTCCCGCTCGGGAAGTGGGTGCTCGCCGAAGCGTGCCGGCAGGCGGTGCGGTGGCGGGAGGAGCTGCCGGACACCCCGCTGTTCGTCAGCGTCAACATCGCCGCGCGGCAGGTGCGCGAACCGGGTGTGGTCGACGACGTCGCCGCCATCCTCGCCGATACCGGGTGGCCCGCCCACGCACTGCAGCTCGAGCTCACCGAGAGCGCGCTCATGGGCAGCACCGACGAGCCGCTCGACGCGCTGCGCGCCCTCGCGAACATGGGCGTGCGCATCGCCATCGACGACTTCGGCACCGGCTACTCCAACCTCGCCTACCTGCGCACCCTGCCCGTCCACGCGCTGAAGCTCGCCGGGCCGTTCGTCAGCAGGCCGTTCGCGTCCCGCGACCCCGCCTCCGACGGCGCGGACGCCTGCGACGAGGTCGACCTCGAGGTGCTCGCGCTGCTCATCGAGCTCGCCCACACGCTCGGTCTCTCCGTCACCGCCGAGGTGGTGGAGACCGCGGCCCAGCTGGAGCGGCTGCGCAAGTTCGGCTGCGACACCGGTCAGGGCTGGTACTTCGCCCCCGCGGTGCCCGCCGCGCAGGTACCCGACCTGTTGCGCGGGCCGATCGGCCCCACCACGTCTAGAGCCTGCGAAGACCGCTGAGCACGCGCTGCATCAGCTCCAGGTCCGGGCCCGCCTCCCCGGTGCCGTGGTGCACGGCCACCGCTCCCGCCGTCGCCAGGTCGCCCACCAGGACGCGCGCCACCCCCAGCGGCACTCCCACCCGGGCCGCGAGCTCCGCCACCGAACGCGACTGCCCGCACAGGGCCAGCACGGCGTGGTGCTCGCCGCCGAGGCCGGCCGTGGACGCGCCGGGCACCGCCGACACGAGCGTCTCGATCGACAGGTCCAACGCCGCGCGCGTGCGCCCGCGGGTGAACACGTAGGGCCGCACGAACGCCGATCCGCCCTCGACCGGCTCCAGCTCCGGGAGCGGGGGCGCGGGTGGCGGTGACGTCGATGCCGCAGGTGCAGGCTCGGGCGCCGCGGCGGGCTCGGCGGTGCGGCGCCGGCGCGGGCGGGACCCGAAGCGTGCCCCGGTGAGACCGACGACGGGCTCGTCCGCCTCAGGCTGCGCGTCCACCGGCGCCGGCGGTGGCTCCGGTACCGGTGGCGGTGCCGGCTCCGGTGGCGGCGCACCGTGCTGGCGCGCCCCGGAGCGCGCCGGAAGGCCCGGCGGCGCACCGACCGCCGGGAAGACGACGGTGCCGGTCTCTGCCTCACCGTCCGTACTGCTGTCCGTACTGTCGGTTCCGCCCCCGCCGGTCCCCTGGTTCGGCGCCTCGGCAGCTCGCGCGGCGCCCTTCGCCGCCTTCTGCCGGGCGGAGCGCTTCCGTCGCGGAGCGCCCCCGAAACGCGCGCCGGTCAACCCGATCGCCGGGCCCGGATCGTCCTCGGTGTCCACCTCGCTACTCCCCCTCGCTTGGAAGTGCGACCACGATGTCGACAGTGCGTTACGATCCTGTTACTCCTCCGTTCCGCCGCCATGACGTTTCGTGATCAGTCGATCACGAGAAGTGAGCATCGGCAACATCCCGGCCGCGGTGAGAGCATCGGCGCATGACGCACCCCATCCGCATCGCCGTCCAACTGCAGCCCCAGCACGCCGACTACGCGCAGATCCGCGCCGCCGTGGCCGAGGCCGAGGACGCGGGCGTGGACGTCGTGTTCAACTGGGACCACTTCTTCCCGCTGAGCGGCGAGCCCGACGGGAAGCACTTCGAGTGCTGGACGATGCTCGGCGCGTGGGCGGAGGCCACGAGCCGCGTCGAGATCGGCGCGCTCGTCACCTGCAACAGCTACCGCAACCCCGAGCTGCTCGCCGACATGGCGCGCACGGTGGACCACATCTCCGGCGGCCGGCTGATCCTCGGGATCGGCGCCGGCTGGTTCCAGCGCGACTACGACGAGTACGGCTACGAGTTCGGCACGGCCGGGGAGCGCCTGGCCGACCTCGCGCAGGCCCTCCCCCGCATCCGCGCCCGCTGGGGCAAGCTCAACCCGCCGCCCACCCGCGACATCCCGGTGCTCATCGGCGGCGGCGGGGAGCGCAAGACGCTGCGCTACACCGCCGAGCACGCCACGATCTGGCACGGCTTCGGCGACCTCGACACGTTCACGCGCAAGTCGGGGATCCTCGACCGCCACTGCGCGGACGTGGGCCGCGACCCGGGCGAGATCGTGCGCTCCGTGGGGGTCTCGGCCGCGCCGGAGGAGGTCGGCGACGCGCTGGTGGCCGCCGGGGCGAGCTTGTTCACGATCGGCTCGAGCGGCCCGGACTACGACCTCGGCCTGGTGAAGGAGTGGATCGCCTGGCGCGACGCACGCCGCTGACGCGGGGCGCCGGCCTAGTAAGTGCCTGAGTGGTTGAAAACGAGGACATCCCCCTGTTGTGGTGCTCGGGCTTGGTGTCCCAACCACGACAGGAGGATGTCGGTGTCCAACCCTAGACGGCTCTCCCGCGGTGATAAC